>CAXTTR010000204.1:3902-5795 GCA_964247215.1 uncultured Sphingomonadaceae bacterium | reverse complement strand
CCGCTTCAGCGGCAGCGGCGTCGCCGAGCGCGCGCTCGAGGTGCAGCAGGTCGGTAGCGGCACGGTCGCCCGGCACCGCGGAGCTTTGCGCGCTAGGCGAGTTCAGCCAGCACCGCGTTGAGCAGCGGCCGCCCCGCCGCAGTCAGCCGCACGCCAAGCGCATCGCTCTCGACCAGCCCCAAATCCACCATCCGCACCAGCCCGCGCGCGTCGACGCTGTCGAGCAGCTGCCGCCCGGTCCGCGCCTCGAATGCCGGTGCGTCGATCCCCGCCGCCAGCCGCAGCCCCATCAGCAGCGCCTCGCCGCTGCGCTCGACCGGCGTGAGTACGCGCGACTCGACCAGACCATGCCCGTTCGCTGCAACCGCGCGCAGCCAGTTCTCGGGCTTCCTGTGCCGCATCGTCGCCTCGCCCGCGCGGCGGCCATGCGCGCCGGGACCCGCACCGACGTAGTCGGCATACATCCAATAGGCGAGATTGTGGCGGCTTTCCGCCCCGGCCATGGCGTGGTTCGACACCTCGTACGCCGGCCGCCCTGCCGCCGCGGTCATCGCCGCGGTCAGCTCGAACAGGTCGGCGGAGGTATCCTCGACCGGGAGCACCAGCTCGCCCTTGGCATGCAGCGTCGCGTAGCGCGTCCCCGGCTCGATCGTCAGCTGGTACAATGACAGATGCTCGGTGCCGAAGCTCAGCGCCCGCGTCAGCTCCGCCTCCCATGCCGCCACCGTCTGCCCGGGCCGGTCATAGATCAGGTCGAGGCTGACCCGCCCGAAATGCCGTTGCGCGACGTCGAGCGCCGCCAGCCCTTCGGCAAGGTCGTGCGGTCGCCCGAGCGCCTTCAAGGCCGCATCGTCGAGCGCCTGCAACCCGAGCGAGACGCGGTTGACCCCCGCCGCGGCGAATCCGGCAAACCGCGCCGCCTCGACGCTCGAGGGGTTGGCTTCGAGCGTGATTTCAATGCCGGAGTCGAGCTGCCAATGCGCGCCGACGGCGTCGATCAGGGTGGCGACGGTGGCCGGGGCCATCAGCGACGGGGTGCCGCCGCCGAAGAAGATGCTGCCGACGGTACGCCCGGGAGTCCGGCTGGCTTCATAGGCGAGATCGGCGAGCAGCGCGTCGCGCCACGCGGCCTCGTCGATGTTTGCCCGAACGTGGCTGTTGAAGTCGCAATAAGGGCATTTGGAGACGCAGAACGGGTAGTGGATGTAGACGGCGAGGGGGGAGGACGCCGGCTCTCCCCTCACTTCCTGCTCCCCCTTCCTTTTCTGCTCCCCCTCTCCTCTTGGGGAGGGGGCCGGGGGGAGGGCATTCAGTGCGGTTCGTGACCGGTGCTCGACAGAGGCTCCCTCCCCCCGCCCCCTCCCCAAGAGGAGAGGGGGAGCAGGAAGCAAGGCAGCAGCCACCCGCCCTACCCCAGACACGCCGCCACCAGCTTCTCGAACGCCCGCGCCCGATTGCTGATCGTGTTTTTCACAGCAGGATCGATCTCGGCAAAAGTCTGCGACATACCCTCGGCGATAAATATCGGGTCATATCCCAGCCCAAGAACTCCCCGCGGCGGCCACACCAGCGTCCCCTCGCACCGTCCCTCGAACACCGCCGTCTCGCCGTCAGGCCATGCCAGCGCCAGCGTGCAGGCGAAATACGCCGCGCGCGACACCTCCGGCCCGAGCGCCGCCAGCCGCTCCTCGACCTTGGTCATCGCCAGCAGCCAGTCGCGCCCGCTCGGAGTTTCCGCCCAATCGGCGGTGTACACCCCCGGCGCGCCGTTCAGCGCCGCGACGCACAACCCGCTGTCGTCGGCAAGCGCGACCAGCCCCGAACCCTCGGCAGCGGCGCGCGCCTTGATCAGTGCATTGCCGGCGAAGCTGTCCTCGGTCTCGTCAGGCTCGG
>CAXTTR010000204.1:0-3892 GCA_964247215.1 uncultured Sphingomonadaceae bacterium | reverse complement strand
GCCCGAGATCGCCCGCCGCGGTAACATCCATCCCGTACGGCACCAGCAGCGCCGCGATCTCGCGCAGCTTGCCCGGATTATGCGTCGCCAGCACCAAGCGGCCGGGTTCAAGCCGCCGCGTCATCAGCCGGCGACGGCCCTGAGCTGCGCTGCAAAGATGTCCGCACACCCGATGCGCGCCAACCGTAGCATCCGCAGCAGGCCTTCCTCGTCGTATGGCGCGCCCTCGGCGGTGGCCTGCACCTCGACGATCGCGCCGCCCGAGACGAGCACGAAATTAGCATCGGTCTCCGCACCCGAGTCCTCGACGTAGTCGAGGTCGAGCACCGCCGCGCCCTGGTGGAAACCGCAGCTCACCGCTGCAACCTGGCTGACCAGCGGATCGAGCGTCAGGCTATGCTTGGCCATGATGCCGTTGACCGCCAGCCGCAGCGCCACCCATGCGCCTGAAATCGCTGCGGTGCGCGTGCCGCCGTCGGCCTGCAGCACGTCGCAGTCGAGCGTGATCTGGCGCTCGCCGAGCCGCTTGAGGTCGGTTACCGCCCGCAAGCTGCGCCCGATCAGCCGCTGGATTTCCTGCGTTCGCCCCGACTGCTTGCCCTTGGCAGCCTCGCGTGACCCTCGCGTGTGCGTGGCGCGCGGCAGCATGCCGTATTCTGCCGTTACCCAGCCTTCGCCCTTGCCACGCAGCCACGGCGGCAGCCGGTCCTCGACGCTCGCCGTCACCAGCACATGCGTGTCGCCGAACTTGACGAGGCACGACCCCTCGGCATGCCGCGAATAACGCGGCGTCATTTCGATGGCGCGCATTTGGTCGGGAGCGCGGCCGGATGGGCGCATGGGCATTTCCTTTTTTCTTTCGTCATTCGCGGCAATGACGACGAGAGTGCGTACACTTCCCTAGCCGCTCGCCCCGTTGAGCGAAACCCCGCGCCGCCCTACATCAGCGCCATGCAGCCGTTGTCGATCACCGAACTGAGCGACCGCGCCCGCGAGATTTTTCGCAGCATCGTCGAAAGTTATCTTGAGTCTGGTGCGCCGGTGGGCTCGCGCACGCTGTCCAAGCTATCGTTGCTCGGGCTCTCGCCGGCGTCGATCCGCAACGTCATGCAGGATTTGGAGGAGCTCGGGCTGCTCGCGGCACCGCATAGCTCGGCGGGGCGCCTGCCGACCGAGCTTGGCCTGCGGCTGTTCGTCGACGGCATGATGCAGACCAGCGAGCCCAGCGACGCCGAGCGCAGCGCCATCGAGGCGCAGGTCTCGGGCGCGTTCGGCCCATCGTCGATGGAGGACATTCTCGCGCGCACTTCGACCGTGCTGTCGGGGTTGAGCGCCTGTGCCGGGATCGTGCTGGTGCCGAAGGCCGAGACGGTGCTGCGGCAGGTCAGCTTCGTGCCGCTGTCGCCGTTGAAGGCGCTGGCGATCCTGGTCGGCGGCGACGGCTCGGTCGAGAACCGCGTCATCGACCTGCCCCCCGGGCTGCCCGCCACCGTGCTGATCGAGGCGGCGAATTACATCAACGCAAGGCTGGGCGGGCTGACGCTGGCCGAGGCGGCGGCGCGCCTGCGTACCGAAATCGACGGCGACCGCGCCGCGCTCGACACGCTGACTCGCACATTGGTCGAGGCGGGACTCGCGTCATGGTCGTCCGACGGCGCGGCGCGCCCGGTGCTGATCGTGCGGGGCAGCGCGCATCTGCTCGCGGGCGATGTCACCGATCTCGACCGCGTGCGCTTGTTGCTCGACGACTTGGAGGGCAAGGAGGAGCTGGTCCGGCTGCTCGACCTCGCCCGCGGCTCGGACGCGTGCAAGATTTTCATCGGTGCCGAGAACAAGCTGTTCTCGCTTTCGGGTTCGAGCGTTATAGCCGCGCCGTATCGGAGCGGCAGCGGGCGGGTCGTCGGCGTCGTCGGTGTCATCGGCCCGACGCGGTTGAATTACGCGCGCGTCGTACCGATGGTGGACTATACCGCAAAAGCATTGAGCAGGTTGATTTCATGAACGACGATTTCAAGACCGACACCCAGGGCGCTGCTGCTGCTTCGAGCGCCGCCGCGAGTGCTTCCGCCAGCGCTGCCGCTTCGAACGTTCCCCCGGGCGCTGCCGCCGCGAACGGCGCAACTTCGCCCGGCGGCGCGCCGCACTTCTCCGAGGTCGACACCGGCGCGCCGAGCTTCGAGGACCAGCTCGCCGCTCAAGCCGAGGAAGTCGCCAGTCTCAAGGATCGCCTCCTGAGGGCCGCCGCCGAGACCGAGAACGTCCGCCGCCGCCTCGAGCGCGAGAAGACCGACGCCAGCACCTATGCGATGACCGGCTTCGCCCGCGACCTGCTCGGCGTCGCCGACAACCTCCGCCGCGCCGTCGCCGCGATGCCGACCGAGCCCGGCTTCGACGCGGTCAAGAACGGCATCGAGGCAACCGAGCGCGAGCTCCTCGCCGTGCTCGCCCGCCACGGCATCGCCCGCGTCGACACCGACGGCCAGCGCCTCGACCCCAACCGCCACCAGGCAATGATCGAGGTCGAGTCCGAGACGCACGAACCGGGGCACATCGTGCAGGAACTGCAGGCGGGCTACGTCATCAAGGACCGGCTGCTGCGGCCGGCGCTGGTGAGTGTGGCGAAGGCGAAAGGTTAAAGAAAGGCGCGGCGTCAGTTCGCGCGCACTGCTGCTGCTTTCTCCTCCCTCGCCGCAGGAGCGGGAGGTAGCAGAAGCAGCCGACAGGCGTCGAGCCACGTGCAAAGCGTCACCTGACACTTGACGGCTATGACGGTCGTTGCTAGCAGTCCGCGTGGACATCGGCAGTATCAAGCACAGGGGTCTGCGCCGGTTTTTCGAGACAGGCAGCGTACGAGGTCTGGTTGGCGATGCAGGGCGGTTACGCAAGATGCTTGCCTTTATAGACGCCGCCAAAAGCGTCGATGAGTTAACACTACCGCCGAACTTCGGCCTGCATGAACTGAGTGGCGACCGGAGCGGCATCTGGTCGATGACCGTCACGCGAAACTGGCGCATGACGTTCGGGATCGACGCAGCCGGCGCGCTGATCGATATGGATCTGGAGGACTATCATGGCGCTTAGGATGCATCCTTCGCTCACCGTGCATGTCGGCGGCTGGCTGAAGACCGAGATCGTCGAGCCTGCGGGCGTCAACGTCACCGCGCTGGCGGCGCATTTCGGCGTGTCGCGTCAGGCGTTGAGCACGCTGCTCAACGGCAATGCCAGTCTTTCCGCCGACATGGCGATCCGCTTCGAGAAAGCCTTCGGCGTCAAGGCCGACACGCTGCTACGGATGCAGACGACCTATGAGCTGTCCCGCGCGCGCGCGCGCGAAGCCGACATCAGGGTCAAGCGATTCGGCATAGCGGCTTGAGATTCGCGTTGTTGCGATACAAGTATCGGCGTACTACTACTCATTATGCCAATGTCGCTCCGCCTTCCCTCTGAGATCGAGAACCGCTTGGCTGCGCTGTCCACGCTGACGGGGCGGTCGAAGACGTTCTACGCGACTGAGGCAATCGTCGAGCATATCGACGATCTGGAAGATGCACATTTGTCGTCCGAAGTCCGCGCTCGCGTGCGGGCCGGGACCGAGGCTCGCATTACGTTAAGCGAACTGCTGGTCGAGTATGGCCTGGCGGGTTGAACTCGCCGACAGCGCCGCAAAGCAACTCTGAAAACTTGATCCCCAGATCGCCACGCGCATCCTGACATTCCTGCGGGACCGCCTCGCCACGCTCGAGGACCCGCGCAGCATCGGCGAGGCGTTGCGGGGCAAAGAACTCGGCGATTTTTGGAAGTATCGTGGGCGATTGGCGGATTATCGCCGACCTCGAAGATCGGGTGATGCTGATTACCGTGATCCGGCTTGGTAACCGACGCGAGGTATACA
>CAXTTR010000203.1:0-5814 GCA_964247215.1 uncultured Sphingomonadaceae bacterium | reverse complement strand
CGAGCTCGAAGACCGCGCCGGGAGCGAGCGCGGTAAGCTCGGTCAGCGTCAATCGCGCGGCACCGACTTCGACCGACAGCCGTACCTCGATTGCGCCAAGCGCGCCCAGTCCAAGCAGTTCGGCATGACGGAATTCGCCGGGGGTGATCGCATTCATATCGGGGCTTTCTCGGAGGGTGACTGTCGGCGCGACCGCGCGCTGCCCCGGACAGTGGCAATGTGTCCGCCGTCATCGGTGGGCGCGATCGTGCCCGAGGCGAGCCGGAGCGCTCCGACGCGCAAGCCGACCTCGCGCGGGGTCTCGATAGGCAGCACGTCACCCGGCCGCAGCTGCGCTGCATTGGCCAGCGGCAGCCGCATCTCGAACAGCACGGCGCGTACTGGAAATGAGACATGCTCAAGCGAGCGCCGCACATCACGCGCCCACGCCGGCTCTCCTGCGGTCGTTTCTGATGTCATCGCTGGGGAGATACCGACGCGGAGCGAGCAGCTGAATCGCTGTAGCTCGATCAGCAATTCATGCAGGGAGGGTCGAAGAACGGTCCGTTCTCGCGCGGTGACGGCCGTGATCAGCCATTCGCGGCCCTCCGTCAGCCAACTCGCCGCGGCAACCCCGAGCAGTGTAGCCGTGAGCTCGGCCTGCAACCGGATCACGCTGGCGGTACTGCCGAGTTGCCCGTCATGGCCGTTCAAGCTACCGCCATACCGATAGCTGACGAGGGCTTCTGCAAGCGTGCTGGAGAGCTGCAGGCCGAGCGAGCCGCCACCGGGCTCGTCATACCAGAGCGCCTCAGCCAAGGGCACATCGCGCCGCGCGACGCCAGCCTCGACCCGCATGACCCGGCAGGCTATTCCGGCGAGCTTCGAGAAAGCAACCTCCAGAGCGGTGGAGAATGAAGTCAGATCGATAACGGTCGCTGACCGCACGGGCACGCCAGCCTCCACCGCTCGAAACCGGTGCAGTATTGCGCCTGAGTCGACGCGTGCGGAGCCGCCAGACTGGTCCAGCCGCATGCTGGCTGTTGGCTCGGCTTCAGTAGCTCGAGCTGCGCGCTTGCTCATTGCACCACCAGGCTGGTGAAATAGACTTCGTCGATGCCGGCCGTACCGGCCTTGCGGCGCAGCACGTCGTTGATCACGGTCCGCACTTGCGTACGCAGCTTGTCCTTGGCGGCGCGAGTTGCGATGTCGCTTTCACCCATTTCGCCCAGCACCGCGAGCACCGACGACACGATCGCCAGCTTGTGCTTGACCAGCGCCGCCGTCACGGCAGGACCACCGGTCGTCGACACTGCGATGCGGAGCTGGAGATAACGCCCGGTATCGACCAGGTTCGACGTGAAGGCATTATCGAGTTCAACGTAATCGAGTTTGCCAGGCGTCGCGTCGTCGTTTGCCGCAGCTTTGACCTTGCCGCCCGCCACGGGTAGTCCGCCAAGCTGCATCACCGCCATAACAGCCCCACCGCCGCCCGCCGCCGCGCCGCCCGCGAAGGCTGCGGCGATCAGCATCAGCTTAGCCATGCCGCCGCTTGTCCTGGCCGGCTTGGCGGCAACACCGGGTTCGGCCATGGCGATCGTTCCATTCATTTAAGCGAAGCGGTCGCGGGCCGGTGCGCCAGTGGTCGGCAAGCGAGCGGGAAGCAGTCGCCCGCCGGGGTCATTTTGCTGTTCACGGCGCGGATCACGGGAGGCTGCGCTCTGAGACGAGTCCTGAGGTGCGCTGCCCGGGGAGGACCAAGCGGACGTTGGTGACCAAGGCGACGATGCTAAGGCATCGCCCTGCAACGGTTGCGATCCCAGCGCGATTGCGAGCGATCCCAGCAGCATGCCGGTTGCGTTGAGCGTCCGATCGAGCTGGTCGCCGCTGCTAACGATCAACGCCGCCGTCGCCGGACGCTCGACGGTGAACTGGACGTGGAGGCGTTCTCGTGTGGCATCGAACGGAGACACCGCGGCGCTGACCGAACCTAACAAGCGGCTGTCGATCGTGAAGCCCGGCTCGACCGTCGAAGGAGCCGAAGCGAGCATCGGCTGGTTTGAGCGAGCGCTGGCGGTGTTCGGTTGTGGCTCATACCCGGAAGCTGCCGGCGAGGGTGAAGCATCCGGCAACATCGGACTGTTAGGCGCTGCGTTCAGCGGCGGATTGCTGATGGCCGGAACCGCGTCACCGGCACTCGCCGACGCTGCCACGTCAGGCTGGTCAGAGTCGCTCGCCGTGCGCCGTGACACAATCATAGCGCCGGGCGTCGGTGCGATTCCGGTGCTGGCTACCACGGCGGGTATGCCGGGTGGGTTCGGGACGAAAGCAGATAAAGCAAGCGGATTTGGCGAGGCGGCTGCCAGCGGCATTGCCGCGGCCAGGTTGTGCAAATCGGTGCCATGCGAATGGGGGTCCTCGGCTTCTACAATAGCGACGCCGGTCGAGCCTCCGGCGATCTCGAACGCCGGAGAAATCGCGTCGAGAATGGGTGGCGGCACGGCGGCCGGACCGACGCTAGGACCGATAGCTGATTGCGCCGGGCGTGCTGCAGCTGTCGCCATGTCGACCGCGGTAACATCGGCTTGGGGCGAGCTGATCGCGTCCGCATTATGCAGCAACTGCCCGGATGACGTGACCAGAACCGAAGCTTTCGGCACTGTCACGAGTGGGAGAGGTGGCTGCGAACTGGTTACCGTCAACGGACCGGTAAGCGCCTGCTTCCGGTCCGCCGCGGCATTCTGGACGCGAACCTTCGTTACCCTCGACCGTGCTGGCCGAACCGTGGTTGTGACAGGTGACAAGCCGATTGTAGTCACTGGCGAAGCTGCTGTTATCCGCGTGCTCGATGCAATGTTACCGGGAGCTTCGGCTGGCGTTGTGGCGTCAGATGTTGTTGCCTGCACACCGGCACCGGTCGAGCGAGGACTAGGCTCGACACCGCGGCCACCTGTGGAAGCCGCCGCCAGCAGGTCTATAAACGGCAGCGTAGAGCGAGGTGCCCTTGCAGCTGCAGCTGGCTCCTTAGACGCTGTAACGCTGCCCGCAGCGGCCGTTGGGACACTAGCGAGAAGACCTGCGGCGATCGCCGTTAGCGCTGGTGCAGGCGTCGCGGCGATCACCGGGCAGGCTTTCGCGCAGGCTGATCGTTGCCGCCGGCTAGTGCGTTCGCCGAAACGCGTATTCCAGCCCGGCGCTGGACAGCACGTTCAACGACCTCGGCTGCCTTACGGTCGCGGTCGACGGTACGCGACGCTGCTGCCTGACGAGCAGTTGCCGCTTCGAGCCGTATGTGCTGCCGTGCCGCCGCCTGCTGCAGCCCGTTGCGAGTAGCATCCAGCGCCTTCAAGCGCCGTCCGTCGCTCAGCGTCGCCATTGGAGTCAGCTCGACTTGCAGACTACCGATCCGTCCGGCCAGTGCGGCAGTCGCGTTCCTCCGGCCGATGGCCAGTGCGAGCTCACGGCCAGCCGCTTGCAACGCGACGGTACGGATTGCCAAGAGCCTGGTTAAGCGATCACGGCGAGCACTCACGATGCGTGACTGCTCGCTGGTATGCCAGGCAATGCGCCGACGCCAGTCTCTAGATTGGGTGCCTCACCGGTATGTGCACCATCGAGACTCAGCCCCGCCAGCGCCGCGACCGAAGCCTCGAAGCTGCACGGCGCGTCGAAGCGCTGGGTCCGGAAGGCGTCCATCGCGGCGCGCACCGTTAGTGCCTGATCGAGTTCAGGGTCGGCACCGGGCGCGTAGGCTCCCATCAGCACGAGGTCGCGGTTCGCCTCAATCAGTGCATGAGCGCGGCCGAAAGCGCTGGCGGCGGCAGCGTGCGCGGGGGTGACGAGGTCACGCATGACGCGGCTGACCGAGGCGGCGATGTCGATCGCCGGAAAAATGCCGCGCTGTGCTTCGGTGCGTGACAGGATGATGTGACCGTCGAGAACGCCCCGCGCCGCATCGACGACGGGGTCGTTCATGTCGTCGCCGTCGGCGAGCACAGTGTAGATCGCGGTAACCGAGCCGCCGCTTGCGGCATCGTTGCCGGCGCGCTCGACGAGCCGCGGCAACAGCGCAATGGCGGACGGCGGATAGCTGCGCGCGCCGGGAGCCTCGCCGAGCGCCAGGCCGATCTCGCGCTGCGCATGGGCGACGCGGGTCAGGCTGTCGAGAATGAGCAGGACCTGTCGTCCTTGGCCGCGAAAGTATTCGGCGATGGCGTGGGCGCGCATTGCACCGCGGACACGGAGCAGCGGCGCATCGTCGGCGGGTACCGCGACGATCACGGTGCGGCGGCGCGAGGCGGTATCGATCTGGCGGTCGAGGAACTCGGCGATCTCGCGGCCGCGCTCACCGATCAGAGCGACCACAACCACGTCAGCCGCGGCGGCGCGTGCCATCTGGCCGAGCAACATTGATTTGCCGACGCCCGACCCCGCCATGATGCCGACGCGCTGCCCGCGGCCGAGCGTGAGCAGCGCGTTGATCGTGCGCACCCCGACGTCGAGCACGGTTCGCACACCGGTCTTGCCGAGCGGGTTTGCCACCGGGCTCTCAAGCGGGGCGTGCGCGGCGCAGACGATCGCAGGGCCGTCGTCGAGCGGCTTGCCGCTACCATCGATGACGCGCCCGAGCAGCGCCGCGCCAACCTGCGCGCGGGCTTCGCCGTCAAGTGGGATGACTGCGGCACCTGGCATCAGCTGACCGAGCGCCGCCAATCCCATCAGCAGCGCGCGACCGTCGCGGAAGCCGATGACTTCGGCAGCGACGGCTGGCGCACCGATCCGGCAGACGGTGCCGACCGCGGCGTCGATGCCGACGGCTTCGACGAGCAAGCCGTCGTAAGCGGCGACTCGGCCGCCTCGGCTTGGGCCCAATCTGGGCAAGGGCGGGCGCCTCGCCGCCGTGTCGACCAAGGTTTGGAGCGCTGTGGTTGCACTCATCGCAGTGCTGCCGCTGTCGCTGCAAGCCGGGCCGCGAGACCATCGTGGACGACGAAGCTTGGGCCGGCTACGGCGATGCTGCCACGCGCCAGCTCGGGTGCGGCGATGATTGGCACGGGACAGGTATCGGCCACGGATGCAACGTCGTCCGGGTGGAGCCGGACGCTAATGGTGGCATCCACGGCGACGCCGTCCAGCGCGTCGTCGACAAGCCTGGCGATGATTGCGGGCGACAGCGCGAGCTCCGCCATGACGACGGCCTGGGCCAGCGCGATCACCAGCGCCACGAACGCTGGCTGCAGGGCGGCGGTGTCGATGGTCAGCGCGTCGTCGATAGCCGTACGCAGACCACGCAGCAGGTCGCGCTCGACCGCCAGCAGGGCGGTCGCGGCCGCTTCCCCGGTCTCCAGCCCCGCGGCATAAGCCACTGCCACGATCGCCACGGCGTCGCCAAGCGGATCGGACGCGGGCTCGACGGCACGCAACGCCGGCTGCATCGCGGCGTAGAACGTGCCGAGCCCGCTGTTAAACATAGCCGCCGCGCCCCGGCAGCATGATTGTACCTGCTGTCGCAAGTGCGCGGACGGCGCGCGCCACCTCGGCTTGCGCCGCCTGTACTTCGCTGAGCTTGAGCGGGGTCCGGCCCGCGAGGTCGTCCTGGATTTGTGACGCGGCGCGTGCCGACATCGCCGCGAAGACGTGATCGCGTAGCGCCGGGGGTGCGCCTTTGAGCGCCACGGTGAGCAGTTCGGGGTCGACCTCGCGGATCAGCGCCTGCACCGCACGGCTGTCGAGGCGGAGGACATCCTCGAAGCGGAACAGGCCGTCGGCGATCGCCGTGGTCAGCTCGGGGTCGAGTTCGCGCAACGCTGCCAGCAGCCGCGCCTGGTCGGCCGA
>CAXTTR010000202.1:0-5852 GCA_964247215.1 uncultured Sphingomonadaceae bacterium | reverse complement strand
TGCGGCTGATGTCGCCGCCGTAGCATTTCGCCGTCACGTCCTTGCGCATCGCGGCGATCGTCTCGCGGGCGATCACTTTCCCGCCGATCGCTGCCTGGATCGGGATCTTGAACAGGTGCCGCGGGATCAGGTCCTTCATGCGCTCGCACATGTGGCGGCCGCGCGCCTCGGCGGCGTCGCGGTGGACGATCATGCTGAGCGCGTCGACCGGTTCGGCGTTAACCATGATCGACATCTTGACGAGATCGCCCTCACGGTGGCCGATCTGGTGATAGTCGAAGCTCGCATAACCGCGCGAGATGCTCTTGAGCCTATCGTAAAAGTCGAACACGACCTCGTTGAGCGGCAGCTCGTAGGTGATCTGCGCGCGGCCGCCGATGTAGGTCAGGTTCTTCTGGATGCCGCGGCGGTCCTGGCACAGCTTGAGGATGCTGCCGAGATATTCGTCGGGGACGAAGATCACCGCCTCGATCCACGGCTCCTCGATCAGCTCGATCGTCGACGGGTCGGGCATGTCGGACGGGTTATGGAGCTCGATCAGCCGCCCGTCACGCAGCAGCATCTTGTAGACGACGCTCGGCGCCGTGGTGATCAGGTCGAGGTCGTACTCGCGCGTCAGCCGCTCCTGAATGATCTCCAGATGCAGCAGCCCGAGGAAGCCGCAGCGGAAGCCAAAGCCGAGCGCCGCGCTGCTCTCGGTCTCGAAGCTGAAGCTCGCATCGTTCAATCGCAGCTTGCCGAGCGAATCCCGCAGCTTCTCGAAGTCGGCGGCGTCGACCGGGAACAGCCCGCAGAAAACCACCGGCTGCACCGTCTTGAAACCGGGCAGCGCCTGCGCGGTCGGCTTTTTCGCGTCGGTGATGGTGTCGCCGACATTGGTCTGCGCGACTTCCTTGATCTGCGCGGTGATGAAGCCGATCTCGCCCGGTCCGAGCGCGTCGAGCAGCTCGATCTTGGGGCGGAACACGCCGACGCGGTCGACGAGGTGCTGCGTCCCCTCGGCCATCATGACGATCTGCTGGCCCTTGCGTAAGCTGCCGTCGATGACCCGCACGAGGATGACGACGCCGAGGTACGGGTCGTACCAGCTGTCGACGAGCATCGCCTTGAGCGGTGCCGCCGCATCACCCTTCGGCGGGGGAATCTGGACGACGATCGCCTCGAGCAGGTCCTCGATGCCGATGCCGGTCTTGGCGCTGGTCAGCACTGCGAGGTCGGTCGAGATGCCGATGACTTCCTCGATTTGCGTCTTGACGCGCTCGGGCTCGGCGGCGGGCAGGTCGACCTTGTTGATCACCGGCACGATGACGTGATCATGCTCGATCGACTGATAGACGTTGGCCAGCGTCTGCGCCTCGACGCCCTGCGCGGCGTCCACCACGAGCAGCGCGCCCTCGCACGCGGCGAGACTGCGTGATACCTCATAGGCGAAATCGACGTGCCCCGGCGTGTCCATCAGGTTCAGCACATAGCGCTCACCGTCCTTCGCCGGATAGTCGAGCCGCACCGTCTGCGCCTTGATGGTGATGCCGCGCTCGCGCTCGATGTCCATGTTGTCGAGCACCTGCTCGCTCATCTCGCGCGCGCTCAAGCCGCCGGTGTACTGGATCAGCCGGTCGGCGAGCGTCGACTTGCCGTGGTCGATATGCGCGATGATGCTGAAATTGCGAATGCGGGCGAGGTCTGCGGTCATCGGGGATGTGTATAGGATGCTGCCGCACTTTGAAACTGCAAGAGAGTTGACGCGGGTGCCGCCGCGTCGCACCTTGCAGGCCGCATGCTGCACATTGCCATCATCGGCTCGGGCCCGGCGGGTTACTACACCGCCGAGGCATGCGCCAAGGCGTTCGCGGGCGCGCACATCGACATCATCGACAAGCTGCCGACGCCGTTCGGGCTGATCCGCGCCGGGGTCGCGCCCGACCATCAATCGATCAAGGCGGTGATCCGGCGCTACGAGGCGACCGCGCTGACCGAGGGCGTCGGCTTCGTCGGGCATGTCGAGGTCGGGCGCGACGTGTTGATGGCCGAACTCGCGGCGCTTTACGATGCCGTCGTGCTGGCCACCGGCGCGCCCGCCGACCGCCCGCTCGGCATCCCGGGCGAGGACCTGCCCGGCGTCATCGGCTCGGCGGCGTTCGTCGGCTGGTACAACGGCCACCCGGATTTCGCCGATCTCGACGTGCCGCTCGCGCTGCCCACGGTCGCGGTGATCGGCAACGGCAACGTCGCGATCGACGTGGCGCGCATCCTCGCGAAGACCCCGGGCGAACTTGCCGCGTCGGATATCGCCAGCCACGCCGCGGCGGCGCTGGCGCGGTCAGCGGTAAGCGACATTCACCTGATCGGCCGCCGCGGCCCGCATCAGGCGAGCTTCACGCCGAAGGAGATGGGCGAGCTGGGCCAGCTGGAGCGTGCGCAGCCGCGGGTGCAGCATGGGCACCTGCCGCCAGTCGAACATGATGTGCCGCTCGAACCCGGACTGCGCAAGACCGTCGGCCACCTGCGCAGCTTCGCCGCCGCGGCGCATGCGGGCAAGCCGCTGGCCGTCCACTTCGACTTTTTCAACCGCCCGGTGTCGGTTGCACGTACTGGCAACGGGTCCGCGGCAGCGCTGCGCCTGACGCTCGAACGCACGCGGCTGGAGGGGGACGCCGCGGTCGGTACCGGCGAGCACTGGCAGCTCGACTGCGGGCTGATCGTACCGTGCATCGGCTACCGCACGCTGGCGCTCGACGATGTGCCCTACGACGCGCGCGCCGGGCGGTTCGTCAACGACGCGGGGCGGATCGCGGCGGGGCTGTACGCGGCCGGCTGGGCCCGGCGCGGACCGACGGGGACGATCGGGACGAGCCGCGCCGACGGGATCGCCGTGGCGGAGTGGATTGCGCGCGAGGTGGTTGCTGGCGGCAAGGCGGGGCGTGAGGGACTGCTGACGCTGCTGAGCGAGCGTGGCGTACGGGTGACGGCCTATGCCGACTGGCAGGCGATCGACGCGGCCGAGGTAGCGCGGGCGCGGGCAGGGGCACCGCGGGAGAAGTTCGTGCGGGTAAGCGAGATGCTGGACGTGCTGCGCTGACCCGCTACACCCGTCACCCATGACTCCCGGAAAGCACATCTTCCTCGATCTCCTTCGCCAGAACGGCGTCGAGTTCGTTTTCGGCAATCCCGGCACGACCGAGTTGCCGCTGATGGACGCGTTCGCGGTCGAGACCGGCATCCGCTACATCCTCGGGCTGAACGAGGTCGTCGTCGCGGGCATGGCGGACGGCTATGCGCAGGCGACGGGCAAGCTCGCGGTCGTCAACCTGCACGCCGCGCCCGGCCTCGGCAATGCGATGGGCATGCTCTACAATGCGGCGAAGGCTGGCGCGCCGATCCTCGTCACGGCGGGGCAGCAGGACACGTCGATCGTGCTGACCGAGCCGCTGCTGTGGGCGGACCTGGCGACGATGGCGCGGCCGCTGTGCAAATGGTCGTACGAGGTGACGCGGCTCGCCGACCTGCCGCGCGCCGTCCACCGCGCCGCCAAGGTCGCGCTGACCCAGCCGACCGGGCTGGTATTCCTGTCGATCCCCGGCGACGTGCTGACCGACAGCGCCGGCCTCGACCTGATGGCGCCGACGCGGATCGGCAATGCCATCCGCGGCGATGCGAGCGAGATCACCAAGGCGGCGGCGATGATCGCGGCGAGCGTGCGCCCGCTAATTTTAGCCGGCGATGCGGTGCCGCGCTCGCACGCCTGTGCCGAACTCGCCGCGCTCGCCGAGCACATCGGCGCGCCGGTGTACCTCGAAGGCATGGCGAACACCGCGGCGTTCCCGTCGAACCATCCGCTCTACGCCGGCAGTGTCGCGCGGATGACGCCGGCGGTGCGGGCGCTGAGCGAGGCGCATGACCTGGTCGTCTCGATCGGGGCCGACCTGCTGACGCAGTCGCTGGCGGCAGGCACCGAGGCGCTCGCACCCGGCACCAGGCTCATCCACCTCGACAACGACCCGTGGGAAATCGGCAAGAACTTCCCGGCACAGGCGGCGATCCTTGGCGATCCGAAGGCTACATTGCCTGAACTGACGAAGGCGGTAGCGGAGCTGGTGCCGCCCGCCGCCGAACGCCGCGCGCAGGTCGAAGCCGCGCTGGCAGCCAAGCGCACCGCGCTAATCGCGCAGGCTCTCGCCGAGGCCGAATATCTGCCGCTGCGTCCGCTCGCCGTCCTCCACGCCATCGCCGGGCTGCTCCCTGACGACGCCGTCGTCGTCGAGGAGACGCTGTCGACTGGCATGAATACCATTCGCCAGCTGATGCCCGCGACGCGCTCCGACAGCTGGTTCGGCATGCGCGGCGGGGGTATCGGCGTCGCGCTGCCGCAGGCGATCGGCATTCAGCTGGCCTTCCCCGGCCGCCCGGTCATCGCGCTCAGCGGCGATGGCAGCGCGATGTACTCAATCCAGGCACTGTGGACCGCAGCGCACTATAAGCTGCCGATCGTCGCGATCATCGTCAATAATTGCTCGTACCGCATCCTGAAGCAGCGCACCCGCGCGCTCGCCGGACACAGCGCCGCGAGTGAGAGCTATGTCGGCATGGACCTGACCGATCCGCCGATCGACTTCGTCGCGCTTGCCGGGGCGCAGGGGGTGGCGGGGGTGCACGTGGCGACGCTCGATGAGCTGCGCGCGGCGGTGACGCGCGGGCTGGCCGGGGCGGAGCCGCTACTGATCGAAGTGGCGATGGCGGAAGGGGTCTAGCGTGCGGGTGCAGCAGGCCCGAACGCTATCGTTGTTACTCCCGTGAAGGCGGGAGGCGAGCAGTAAGCGCCTCCTCCTAGAAATTCAGCCGCGCCGTGACCCCATAATAGCGGTCCGCATCGCGCGGGATCTGATACCGGTACGACCCGCCCGGGCCGCCGTTGGTGATTGCCGCGGCGAAACTCTGGTCGAGCAGGTTGCGCACGACGAACGTCAGCTTGTACTTGTCGTCACGGTCGAGCACCGACGCGGTCAGGTTGACCAGCCCGTAAGCGCCGATCACGCCATTGGCGCGCTGGACCGGGTCGGCGACGAACAGCGATAGCTCGCTCGACTGGTACGAGCCCTGCGCGCCGAGGCCGAAGTCGACCGGCAGGCTGGTCTTGATGCGGTAATCGATGCCGATATCGCCCTTCCACCTAGGCGCGAAGCCGAGCGGCGTGCCGACGGGAACAACGCCGGTGTTGTTGCCCTGCGGGATGTTGAACTGGTCGACGTGCGCATCGGTGTACGCCAGCCCGCCAGAGATGCTGAGGTCCTTGAGTGGGCGCAGCAGCAGATCGAGTTCGCCGCCACGCGTCGAGACCTTGCCGGCGTTGGTAAAGCGGGTGACGACGACGCCCGCCACGAGATCGGGGTTGTTCGCCTGGAAGTTGTTGTACTTGGCCAGATAAGCCGCGAGATTGAGCGTCAGCTTGCCGCCGAACAGTGTATTCTTCAGCCCGATCTCGTAGGCGTCCGATGTCTCCGGCGCGATGACATTGGTGCCGCTCGCGGTCAGGTTGTAGAAGATGTTGAACGCCGGCCCCTTGTAGCCGCGCGAGTAGGTCGCATACGCGATCGAGTTCCCTGTAACGTCGAACTGCGCGCCGGCCTTGCCCGAGACGTTCTCGTTGGTGGCGCGCGCCCGGAACGGGATGCCGTTGCTCGCGGCCGGCGTGCCGTTGATCAGTCCCGGCCTGGCGGACAGGTAGACGCCCTCGTCGAAGTTGGTGTTGATGCCCGGCCCGGCGAGCGTCGTCCCCCGGCTGTGGAAGACATCGAGCTGGTCGATCGTGTAGCGGACGCCGCCGATCAGCCGGAAGCGCGACGCGAGGTTGAGCG
>CAXTTR010000201.1:0-5877 GCA_964247215.1 uncultured Sphingomonadaceae bacterium | reverse complement strand
CGCGACGACGACGGTGCCGGGGGCCGGTGCGGAGCCGTCAGTGGTGACGTTGCCGCGCAGCGTCGCGGTCGACAGCTGCGCGGCGACCGGCGCGACCATGACGACACTCGCGCCTAGCGCGGTCGCGCCGGCCAGCGCGACGCGAATGAGTCCGGCTCGATTGATCATAGCGATGCTCCCCCCAAGTCTGTTTGCTGCGGGAGGCTGTTGCACCTTTACCCGCGCGCGGCTTACCTGACCGCGGCTGGTTTGTACGCGCTTACGCCGTGGTGATATAGCGTCATGTGCGGCGCTGGCTCAGCGTCGAAGCACTTAGCGAGGGCAGCGTGACGCGGCAGCCACACCTGACAATCACGCGCGAGCCGGTGATGACCCGCCGGACCGCCCTGCTGACCACCGGCGTGCTGCTGGCCGCGAGCGGCAGTGCGGGGCACACACGCCTTTTTGCCAATAGCGAGCACGACCGGATCGAGACCTTGATTGCGCACATGACGGTCGAGGAAAAGGCCGGGCAGCTGACGTTGATGGCGGCGGCGTGGGGCGGCAGCGCCGCGACCGTGCTCAATCCGCCTGCCGCATCGGCCAGCTTCGACGAACAGCTGGCGGCGGCGCGCGCCGGGCAGCTGACGGGCGTGTTCAACGGTAACGGGGCCGAGATGGCGCTGCAGCTGCAGCGCGCGGCGATGGAGTCGCGGCTCAGGATCCCGCTGCTGTTCGCCGCCGATGTCATCCATGGCCATCGCACCGTTTTCCCGGTGCCGCTCGCCGAGGCGGCGAGTTTCGACCCCGAGCTAGCGCGGCGCACCGCACGCGCGGCGGCGACCGAAGCCGCGGCGGCGGGCATCGACTGGACGTTCGCGCCGATGGTCGACATCGCGCGCGACCAGCGTTGGGGACGGAGTGTCGAGGGTGCGGGCGAGGATGTCTATCTCGGCCGGCTGTTCGCTGCGGCGCGCGTCACCGGGTTTCAGGGCCGCTCGCTTGACGCTGACGACGCGGTGCTCGCCTGCGCCAAGCACTTCGCTGCCTATGGCGCCGCCGAAGCGGGGCTCGACTACAACAGCGTCAACGTTTCCGAAGGCACGTTGCGCGAGGTCTATTTCCCGCCGTTTCAATCCGCCTTCGATGCCGGCGCGCTCTCCACGATGGCAGCTTTCAACGAATTGTCAGGGGTGCCCGCGACCGGCAATGCCTGGCTGCTGACCAAAGTGCTCCGCGACGAGTGGCGGTTTTCGGGTGTCGTCGTGTCGGATTACACCGGCGACGAGGAGATGATCGCCGCCGGGTTCGCCGCCGACGCGCGCGACGCGACGCGCCTCGCCTTCATGGCCGGGGTCGACATGTGCATGCAGAGCGGTTTCTACCTCCAGCATCTGCCCGGGCTGGTCGCGACGGGCGAGGTACCGCTGACCCGGCTCGATCAGGCCGTGCGCCGCGTGCTCGCGCTAAAGGCCCGGCTCGGGTTGTTCGACGATCCGTTCCGGCGCATCGACCCCGTCCGTGAGCGGGCGCGGTCGCGCACCCCCGCGCACCTCGCACTCGCGCGCGAAGCAGCGCGGCGGTCGATCGTGCTGTTGCAAAACAACGGCGAACTGCTGCCGTTGCGCCGCTCGGGCCAGCGCATCGCGCTGATAGGACCGTTCGCAGCGGGCGCGCACGACCTGATCGGCCCGTGGAACGTCTACGGCGACGATGCGCAGGCGGTCGACATTGTCACCGGACTGCGCACGGCGCTTGCCGACCCGGCGGCGCTCACCGTCATGGCGGGCTCCGGCATTGAAGAGCCCCTGCTGGGCGGCATTGCTGCCGCGGTTGCCGCCGCGCGCGCTGCCGACGTCGTCGTGCTCGTCATCGGCGAGAGCCAGGGCATGTCGGGCGAGGCGCAGTCGCGCACGTCGGTGACCATTCCCGCGCCGCAGCAGGCGCTCGCCGAGGCGGTCGCGGCAACGGGCAAGCCCCTCGTCGTGCTGCTCAAGAACGGCCGCGGACTGGCGCTGGAGGGGGCCGTGCTCGCCGCGCCCGCGATCCTCGTCACCTGGTTTCTCGGCAGCCAAACCGGCCACGCGATCGCTGACATCCTGTTCGGCGCGTTCAGCCCGTCCGCCCGCCTGCCGGTCAGCTTCCCACGCGAGTCGGGTCAGGAGCCATTCTATTATGCGCATAAAGCCACTGGCCGTCCCAACCCGCCCGGCCCGCCGCAACCGTTCAAGGCGCATTACCGCACCGCCGACAACAGCGCCCGGTTCGCTTTCGGCCACGGGCTGACGTACGGCCGGATCGGCTATTCCGAGCTGAGCGCCGGCAATGGCCGCCTGGCTTCGACCGGCGGGCTCGAGGTCAGCGCGGTGGTGACGAACAGCGGTACACAGGCGGCGGAGGAGGTCGTCCAACTTTACATTCATCAACTCGCCGCCAGCGTCACGCGGCCAGTCCGCCAGCTCATCGGCTTTCAGCGCATCGCGCTCGCACCGGGAGCCTCGGCCAAAGTCAGCTTCACGATCAAGCGAAGTGACCTGCAATTTATCGGCGTCGATGGCCACCCTGCGACGGAGTCGGGCCGCGTTAATTTCTGGATCGGTGAATCATCCGTGGCCCGATTAGCGGGGAGCTTCGATCTATTGACCGCATGACCGCGTGCTGTAGGGTGGAAGCACCAACCCGCCCGTTTCGCCGGCGTCTCGTCGACGAGATGAAGATGCTCAGTGATCAAGACGGCAGTTTTGTTCGTAACAAACGGGGATGGAGTGACCGAGTCGGTGTTAGATCTGTTGGCGGCTGCTGTGCCGACGCGCAGCCAAGCACGATGCGCGCCCGCAAGGCCAACGCCTGAGCCGTCTTGCGACGGCGCGCAAGCGACTCCAATACCGCCCGATCCGACGCCGTCAGTTCAACAATCGCCAACCGCAGCCTGCCCATCGATCATCTCCTCCGTCAAAGAGGACCGTCGCGCAACTTTGAGACTAAACGATAGCGAACCTGGGATCCAGGACACTAGTGCAACCCTACCATGATCACTAGTGCAGCGGCTTCTTTGCACTGGCTGTCAGCGTTCGTATCTCGGCCGTGTCATCAATGACAGGAGGTTACTTTGATTTCACTGCTTATCTGGTTGATCATCGGCGGCGTCGTCGGCTGGCTTGCCGGCATGATCATGCGCGACAACAACGGCATTATCGTCAATATCATCGTCGGCATCGTCGGGTCTTTCCTCGGCGGGCTGATCCTGGCGCGCGGCGATATTAATAATTCACCGCTGACGATTGGCACGTTCCTTGTGTCGCTGCTCGGCGCTGTTATCCTGCTCGGCATCGTCAACCTGATCCGCCGAGGCTCGGTCCGCTAAGCGGGTGGCATGCCTGGCCTCAGGCCAGGCATGCCACCCTGTCGACGTCGGTGTCGGCCTATGACGGCTTCGGCAGCACCCGGATAGTAATCGCCGGCGCGCTGAATACCTGCGCCGCGAGCGCCTTGACCTGCTCACGCGTCAGATCGTTGAGTGCGGTGGCGTGCAGCCGGATGCGGTCGAGCCCGTCGGGCGGCGTCTGGACGCGTTCGAGCGCGCCCAGCCACCAGCCGTTGACGCGCGCATCAAGCGGTACGCGGGCACGCAGCGGGGCGAGCACGCGGGTGAATTCCTCGTCGGTCGGGCCGAGTTCGGCGAGCGACGCCGCGATCGTCCGCAAGCTGCGCTCGGCGAGCGGCACATCGGTGACTGCGACCTCGACGATCGCGCCGGTGTAGCCCCAGCCGCGAATGTACGGAGAAGCGCCGTCGAGGCGCTGCGGCGAGTAGGTCGCGCCAGCGGTCTGCCGCAACTCGTTGAACAGCCGATTTGTGAGGATCGCCGACAGCGCCTGCCGCGGCGCGTCGCTCCTAGCGTCGAAGTCGTCAGGCGATGGCCATGCCGCAACGACGAGCGCGCGGCCGGCATCGCCGCGGTGCTGCCAAACCACCGGCATGCCGCCTGCTGGAAGCCGCGGGTCAGTGCCTTTGTGCAGCGGCTGCGCCCGGCGGTCGGGTAGCGCACCAAGCGTCCGGCCGACCGCGGCGATAACCTTGTCGACCTCGACATCGCCGACGACAGTGACTTCGATCGGTGCGTCGGCTAGCAGCGGTCCCCAGGTCGCGCGTGCCGCGACCATGCCGAGCTGCGGCACGTCGGCGTGATCGAGCGAAGCGAAGCGCGGGTCGCCGTTATGGCTGAACTGCGCCCAGCGCCGCTGGAATGCGGCCAGCGGTGTGTTGTCGTTCTTCTCGAGATTGGCCTGCGCCTGTGCACGGATGAAGCCGTCGGCCTTGGTGTCGAAGCTTGGCATGCCGATCATCGCCGCCCAGAAGCGCAGCTGGTCGTCGAGCGCGATTGCATTGGTCTGGCTGACGAACCGCGTCGCGCCGGTGCCGACGCTGCCGCTGCTGGTGGTGACCTGGCTGCCGCGCAGTCCGGCGAGGATCTCCTCGGCCGTCAGCCCGCCCGCGCCGCCGAAGACCAGCGTCGACAGTGGCGGCGCGACCGGCCGCTTGCCCGGCGGCAACGCTAGCAGTCCGCCGTCGAGATGGACAGCCGCGAGGACTTCGCCGTTGCGAAAATCGGTATGCTTGACCGTCAGCCGCACGCCGTTGGCAAAGCGCACCAGCTGGAGATCGAGGTCGTTGACGTGGCTGCTCTCGACGACCTTGCCCGGCGGATACGGCAGCGGCAGCTGCTTCGCCACCGCCAACTTGATGTCGCGCGCACCGAGGGGCGTGGTATGCGCCGTCGTGTACGCTGCGACGACCCCTGTGGGCGACGCTGGCAGGCCAGTCGCGCCGGTAACCGCGATCTGCGGCTTGGCGGCGGCCCACACTTGCTTATACGCGGCGAGCACGTCGTCCGGCGTCGCCGCGCCGATGACCGCCGACAGCCGCTGGAACTCACGTTCAGGCAACAAGAACGTCAGCCGTTCGGCATAGGCACCGACGATGCCGGTGGCGAGCTCGTCCGAGGTTCGCGACGAGGCGCGCAACGAGATGTTCCGCGCAACCTTCAGGCTGGACGTGACGGCACGGTCGACCTCTGGCAGCGTAAAGCCGCCGGTCAGCGGACGCCGGGTCTCATTTTCAACCAGCGTCAGCGCGTCGCGCCAGCGTCCCGGGCGCGCACTTGCCCGCAGCGAGTAATATCCGGCGAGGCCGGACCAGTTGAACACGTCGAACGAAATGCTGGCGATCGGCACGGCGGGATCGTTGAGCAGCTGGCGCTCGATGCGGTCGCGGACCATCGCCAGTGCCAGCGTGTTGAAGATCGTTTCACGCCGCGTCGCCGCCGTCGGCACCGGGTCGGGACGCGGCTCGGCGACCGACAAGGCCAGCGTGTCGGGCAGCGCCGGATCGACGACGACGACCGCGCTCGTCGTCCGCGGCTGAAAGGCCGCATTGGGGCGCGCCGGCAGCGGCGTCGATGGCTTGGCCCATGACGCGAAGGCGGTCTCGATCGCCTTGGCTGTCGCGGCCGGATCGATGTCGCCGACGATCACCAGGAACGCCGTGTCGGGCCGGTACCAGCGGTCGTGGAAGCCGCGCAGCTGTTCGGCGGTGACCGCGTGCACCGAGGCAAGCCGGTCGGCGGGCTGCTGCCATAGATACGGCAGCTCGGGGTAGATCTGCTGGCGAACGGCACGTCCGGCGCGAGCCAGCTGGTTCTCACCTCCCGCTATTTCCGCCGAGACAACGCCTTTCTGGCGCTCGACATCGTTCGCCTCGAACAGCGGTCCGTCACTGACGCCGCGCAGAAACCTGAACGCCAGCGCCAGGCGTTCTGGAGTAACCTGCGGTACCGAGACAGTGTACAGCGTGCCCTTGGGCGTCGTGAAACCGCCGACATCGTTGCCGATCTGCATG
>CAXTTR010000200.1:0-5955 GCA_964247215.1 uncultured Sphingomonadaceae bacterium | reverse complement strand
GGCGGCGCTCGCCGATCCGAAGCTGCGGACGCTGGCGCTCGACACGCTGCACACGCTGAACAATCTTCACCCGGTCGACGGCAGCCTGCCCGGCGTCGCAAACGAGAACGTCACGCTGCCGAGCGATGCCGATGTCACCCGCGGCATCCAGGCGTACATCGACAAGCTGCGGGCACCGCTGACAACGCTGTTCGCTGCCGCGACGCCGGCGACGCTGGAAGCGCTGACCACGCTCGACCAGGTCAAGAGCGCGATCCCGGTCACCGGCTATGCTGCCGCGCGGGCCGCCGATTATGGCACCGCGACCGCCACATTGACGCAGATCTTCGGCTTGATCCCGTCGGACCGCTCGCAGATTGGCACGCTGGCGTTCGCCCCCGGCTATTTCGCCTCGCGCAGCGACGGCGCGATCTGGCAGCAGGGGCAGATCGATTTCGCGATACCGTCCACGGCATTCGTGCCGGTCGCCGATACACAGTTCGAGACCCGGGCACCGGTCATCACGGCGCGCAAGGTGACGCTGATCGCGGGCAACAACATCGGCAACTTCGCCGATCCCCAGACCTTCAAATTCACCGCGGCCGGGCTGGTCGACAGTCAAAATCATGTGATCACCGGTCAGCAGAAGGACCTCGCCGCGGCCTATCTCGCCTCGGCCGGACCGGGCGATCTCGCGGTCGCGTTCGGCTATCAGACGCCCGGCGTGGCGACAACCGCCGTCACCTCGGTCGCCTTCACGACGCGCCGCGACCAGCCGCTCCAGCTCGACGCCTCGGGCATCGTCAACGCGCTCGCGGCGACCAACATCACGACGCTGGGCACGACGGCAACGCCGGGGTCGGCAGTCACCGGCAACATCTTCCTGAGCAACCGTAACGACTTCCAGATCGGCACGATCGTCAGCCAGAAGGGCCGCACCGACATCGCCGCCGAGGGCTGCAACACTATGGTCGGAGTCGCCGTCAGCGGCTGCGACAGCCGCATCCACCTGCAGGGCAACAGCTTGATCGGGGTTACAAGCGGCGCGGCGCAGCTGGTCTCGAACGGCAGCCGGCTTAGCAACGCCGACGGCCGCGCCATCGTCATGGGCGGGCTGGTCCGGCTCGAGGCTTCAAACGGCACGCTGGCGTCAGACGACCGTACCCTCGCCACTGCCAACACCCCCGGCACCCCTGGTACCGCCATCCTGATCGACGCGCGGGCGCTCGAAACCGTGCGCTGGGCGGATAACGTCGTGCTCGCGAAGCGTAAGCCGGTGGGCATTCCGTTCGCCAATCCAGCGAACGGCGGCACCTTCAGCTTCCCGAAGGATGTTGTGCTCGGCGACACCTTCGCCGCCAACACGCTGACGCTCGATAACCCGTACGGCTCGTTCTTCGTCGGCGCGCTGCCGTCGAGCATCGCCAGCGAAGACCGCAACTCGCGCGTCGTCGCGGGCACGCTCGAAATACGCGCGGCGGGCGACATCGGGGCCGACGGCGACAGCCTCCTGACCGGGCGCTCGAACCAGCTCGACATCCAGGCACCGCGCATTCGTATCTTCGTCGCCGGCTACGACTATAGCGGCGTCACCGGGGTGAACTTCGGCGCGGGCAAGGTCGGCGTCGGCCCGGCCCCGAAGGGGCTGCCGGCAGGCGACGGCTTCTTCGCGCTGCGCGGCGTTTCGACAATCGGCGGCGACGGCTCGGTGCTCGGCGCGCGCCACGACATCACCATCGGTGCGGTCGCCGACTACACTAATCACTCGCCGCCACCGGCAGGAGCCGGCAACGGCATCGCGATTACCGATCCGAATGCGATCCCGTCGATCAACTCCTTTATAAACATCGAGTCGTCGATCCAGATTGGCGACGCGATGAACCTGACCACCGACGGCTCGGTGCGCTTCGCCCCCGACGTCAACATCAGCTCGCTCGGCAAGAGCGCGCGCAGCGACTGCGCTACCAACCCGACCGTTTCCGGATGCGAGCTCGACCTGAGCCGCCTTCACCTAAACCTTAAAGGCACCTTCGACCTCACGACACCGCGCAGCCTGCTGCTCGGCTCGCTGAGCGCCGGCGGCGGCACGATCGAATCGACGCTGGGCTATGTCGACATTATCGGCACGCTGTTCGGCGTCGGCGGTCCAGCGACACCGTTCACCGTCAAGGCGCTGACCGGTGTCACCGCTGGCGCGGTCGGCAACGGCGCGGTCAAGCTGTGGGCAACGGCCGGTGATGTCGAGATTACCGGGACCGCCTTCGCCGCCGATCTGACGCTCACAGGACTGAACGTGTCGCTCGACCGCGGCAGCTTCGGCCGCTCGCTGACAATCTGCGCGCTCCGCGGCGGCTGCGGCGCAGCCTCTCACCTCGACGGTGACGTTGGCCATATCACGCTTGGCGGTCCGGTTTACGTTTCGCGCACCACCGCATTGCCGGGTCTCGCCGCCTCGCTTACTGCTATGGGGGGCACAATCATCGGCAACGGCCTGATCGGGTCGACCGATGCGCTGACGCTGACCGCGATCAAGATCGACCTTGGCGCGAACACGCTGATTGTCGGCGGGGCCGCGACGAAAGCGGTACTGACCGCGCAGAACTTCGCTATCGATCCGGCAGCGCTCGCCGCCGGCCCCGGCGAACTTGACATTCTGCAGACGAGGACGATCAACGACACGTACAACACGATCGTGCTGCCGACGTTCAACGGCGGCACGCTCAAGGTTGTCGCGCGCGGCGAGATCGTCGCCGGACGGATTGCCGCGACCGGTAATGTCACCTTGCAAGCCGCGACGATCGACTCGGGCATGCCGGGATCGCCTGCTGCCGGAACCGTGACGCTCGACGACCGGGTCGACGCGACGGGCGTGCTGACGATCGACCGCATGGTCAACGGCACCGCGGGCTCGCTGGTCGCGCTGACCTTCGGCCCGAATGGCGAGCTCAGTTCGAGCGCCAGCGCCGACCTGCGTGCCGCGACGATCACCAGCGCGGGCCACCGGATCGTAACCAGCGGCGCACTCAACCTGGTCAGTGCCAGCAGCGTGAACTTGCGGACATTGTCGGCGGGCTCGGGCGTCGTCCGGCTGACCCCGGTGGCGGGTGCCGCGGCGGCGAGCCTGACCGTCACCGGCGCGCTCGCGGTCACCGGCGGCGACCTCGCGCTAATCGCAAACGGCGATCTCACTCTGCATGACGCGGCGATCGCCGGGACGCTCGACACCTCGCTATTCAACACGGTCGCGGTCAGCGGCGCGGTGACGGTGACGAAGGTCAACCCAGGCGACGCGCTCAACCTCAACGCCAAGGGCGCGGTCACACTGGCCAGGACCGGTTCGATCACCGGAACCAATACCGGTGCCAGCGTCAACGTCAGCGGCGGCTCGGTCGCCTTCGATCCCGCGACGACGGTCAGGAACGTCTCTTTCAACGCGACCTCGAACGGCGCGATCGGTACCGGCGCGGTGCTCGCCAACCCGCTGACGCAAACTGTCACCATTCGCGGCGGCGGTGCGGTGACGACCAAGGCACTGTCGGGAACCGCGGTCACCGTGGCAAGCAGCCTCGGCGCGGTCACCATCGGCGGGCCGATCACCGGCGGGCGGGTGACGCTGACCGCGGCGCAGGACCTCGTCACCACCGGCATCGCTGCGACTGCCGCGCAGCTGTCGTCGTCATATGGTTCGGCGACGCTCAGCGGCATCACGCGGCTGAACACGCCCGGCGTGCCAAGCGTCGCGACGCTGACGGTCACCGCCGCCAAGACGATCACTATCGACGGTGCGACCAGCGCCGCGGGCGGCATGAGCCTGTCGGCCCCGACGATCGTAACGACGACACGCGGCTATCTGACCGACCTCGACCATCCCGGCGCGCTAACCTCGCTGCGCGCGCAAACGGTGAACGTCGCGTTCAACACCGGCGCGTCGACCGGAACCGCGCTGCACATCTCGCTGCGCGGGCTGTCGACGACGAACACCGGCGACGCGACGTTGGTCTTTGCCTCGCTTCGCCCGGTGACTTTCGATCTACTCTACGCCGACCGCACGACAATAACCGCAAGCACCGCTTTGACCATCAGCAAGCTCAACATGGCGGACTGGATGCTGCTCAAGATGCCCACGCAGACGATCGCGCTCAAAGGCAACAAGACCCCGCCAGCAGCGCCCCGGACGATCGTAACGGGCGCGCTGACCGCAGCGAAGCTCGTGGTGACGCCGGGCGTGCTGCCGTCAGTCAACATCAATGGGACGATGCGTTAGTATCATGACGAGTGTGGCGTACCGGCGGCAGCTGCTTGCTGCAATGTCATTGGTCTTGCTGCCCGGCATCGCCGCGGCGCAGCAGGTACCGCCGCTGCCGCCTTCGCTCAATCCCGACCGGATCAACGCCGAGGAGCGCCGCCGTCTTGAACAACTGACCGCCCCGAAGCCGGCAGCGCGTGCGAAGCTGGTCGAGCCGCCTGCCGCGGCAAGCGCTATGCCAGCTGCGGCGAGCGCGGTGCATTTCGTGCTGACCGCGGTCAAGTTCGATGCGAGCGCGTATCTGACAGCATCCGACCTCGACGCGCTCGTCAAGCCGCTGATCGGCACGTCGGTGTCGGTCGGCGACCTGCAGGCGCTCGTAGAGCGCATCAACGCCCTCTACACCGCGCGCGGGCTGGTCACCGCGCGCGCTGCGCTGCCAGTGCAGGACATCAAGGACGGCGTCGTCACCGTCCGCTTGATCGAGGGCAAGGTCGGGCACGTCGGAACCGCGGGAGGGTCGGCGCGCAGCCGCCGCCACACCAGCGAGCGCATCGGGATCGCGCCCGGCGACCTCGCCGATCCACACGGACTCGAACTCGAGCTGCGCCGCTTCAACCTGCAAAACGACGTCCAGCTGCGCGCGCGGCTCGGGTCGGGCGACGACTTCGGCACTACCGACATCGCGCTCGACCTCGTCGAACCGCACCGGCTCGGCGTCGACTTGTTCCTCGACAACAATGGCTTCGCCTCGACCGGCACGGTGCAGGGCGGCGGCGTGCTGCGCGCTTATCGGCTGCTCACCGCCGCCGACCGGGTGTCGGCGGGCATTACCGCATCACGAGGTGTGCTGTCGGAGTCGCTCGGTTACAGCGTGCCATGGGGGTCGATGCTGCGCTTCGGCATCTCGGGATCGCACGGCACCACGGCGCTGACCACCGCCGCGCCCGCCCGCCTCGACATCCGCGGCACCTCGACCTCGGGCAGCGCCGATGTCGCGGCGTTGCTGTTCGTTACGGCGCGCCTTGCGATAACCGCCGGAGCATCGGTGTCGGTAACGCGGTCGAACACCGACATCGCCGGCCGCCAGGTGATCGACAACGCCGAACTTGCGGGCGGCGGCAGCCTGTTGGTCAACTACGCCGCCCCGGGTTTCGCGCTCGGGGCCGCCACCGACGTTTCGGTGGCGCGCGTCCGCGAGCATGTCTCGGCGACCGCGCGGGTGCCGCTGCTATGGCGCGGCTCGTTGGTCGCGGCGAAGGCGATCGGGACCAGCGCGACGCAGTTGCGGCTGCGCGCCGATTGGCAGTTCTCGCCCTCGGCCGACTTGCCGGGGCTGCTTCAGTACCAGATCGGCGGCGCGCGCTCGTCCCGCGCTTTCGGTCCGGGGATCGCCGCGGGCGACCGCGGCGTCAGCGTCAGCGGCGAACTCGCGCACGGCTTCGCGGTGGGCGATACCGTCTTTGAACCATATCTCTTCGTCGACCACGCGCAGGCGAGTACGCCGGTGGGCCTCGTTTCGTTACAGTCTACCGGGGCCGGCATGAACCTTCAGCTCGGCCCGCTGATCGCCTTCCGCGCGCATTACGCGCAAGGCATCGGCCACCGCGGCCTGCCCGGCACCGCCAGTCGCGCGTTTGGCTCGGTCGCCTTGCACTTCTGACAAGCGAAGCTGGTGATCCGCGCCTCCCAGCCCTCAAATGCGCGCTTGCAACAGTCGCCAAGATTTT
>CAXTTR010000199.1:0-5991 GCA_964247215.1 uncultured Sphingomonadaceae bacterium | reverse complement strand
GACATACTAACTGGTCAGCAAAGGTAGCAGGTTGCTTTACATATAAAGTAATCTGGCAGCATATATCGGATGCAATGAATCAATCCGCCGTGGGGGACGGCAGCACGACAAAAGGGGGTTTGATCATGCGTCCATCGTCTATCTTTTCGTGTTCGGCGTTTCCGATGGTGTTCTCGCTGGCGGCCGGCGCGGCTTCGGCCGAAGCTGCCGCTACCGCACCGACGAGCCCGTCTACGCCTGCGGCGACCGCCGCAATCGCACGTGAAGCACAGCCCGCGTCGGATGTGTTCACCGGCGATATCGTGGTCACGGCGCGGAAGCGCGGCGAGGAGCGCTTGCAGGACATTCCGGCGTCGATCAGCGCGATCAGCGGCGAAGCCCTGTCCAAGCAGGGTGTGATCAACTTCACCGACTTTGCCTATCGCGTCCCCGGTCTCACCTTCACCGACCAGGGACCTGGCCAAAAGCGCTACACACTACGCGGCGTACAGTCGGCGGGCCAGGAGCAGGTCGCCGTCTATTACGACGAGGTGCCGGTACCGGGCATCCAGAGCTCGACGGGCGACTCCGGCTCGCAGATCGGCGACCTGCAGCTGTACGATCTCGAGCGCGTCGAAGTGCTCAAGAGTCCACAGAGCACCACCTTCGGCGCCAACTCGCAAACCGGCGCGGTGCGCTTCATCCTCAAGAAGCCGGAGCTGACGGAACTTGCCGGCTCGGCGCAGGGCCGAGAACCAGGTCTCGACCACCATCGTCGCGACGGGTCTCAAGGGTGACAAGATCCCGCGCATTCCGACCTTTACCGCGACGTTCTCCGCCCAATACACGGTGCCGCTGCCGAAGGGCGGCTGGTCCGGTTACCTGCGTGGCGATTACAGCTACAAGGGCAGTTCCGGTACCGAGCTGCGACCGACCGCCTCAACCCATCGCATCCAGCACGCCCTCAGCGTGGTCAACCTCCGCGTCGGCGTCGACAATAGCAATGGGCTCGGTATAGCTCTTTATGCCAACAACGTCTTCGAAAAGGCGGGCGACGTCTACCTGGTCGCGGCCACCGCGCAACCTACCTACAAGATTACCAATTAGCCGCGGACGATTGGGGTGACGGTCAACAAGCAGTTCTAGTTCGCGACGCGGCGCTGCATACAGGCGTTGGCGCAAGAGGGTGTATCGATGGAAAAGACAGCGGCTATCCCGACGCGTAAGCCGTTCTACCGCGAGTTGCGCGCGGGCCAACGCGTGCTGTGGTGCAGCTGCGGCCAGTCGAAGCGGCAGCCCTTTTGCGACGGACGCTCGCACGAGGGCACCGGCTTCGAGCCGCTGCCCTATCAAGCATCCCGGGAGGAGGAGGTGCTGTTCTGCGGCTGCAAGCAGACCGGTACACCGCCCTTCTGCGACGGTGCGCACAGCAATCTTCCAGGCGGCTACCAGGACGAGGTCGCCGATCCCACGCAGCCCGATGTCGCCTATGCCGTCGCCGACGAGGCCGGCTTCACCAGGCTTAACGGCACCTGCTACGTTGTCAGTCCGGCGCCCGCGACCGGCGAAGCGTGGTCGTGCTCGACCCTAGTGTCGCCCGGGCTCGGCGCGCAGCACCAATCGCAGTTCCATCTCCGGCTGCGCGGCGGCACTTCGCCGGTACTCTCCAGCGACACCGGGGACGTCGCGCTGTGGATCCGCGGCGGCGCCGGCGAGGTCGACATCGGCGGCCGCCCCTTTCCCATCAGCGCTGGCTCGGGGGTCTCGATCCGGCGCGGCGAGACGTTCCGGCTGACCGCAACCAGTGCTGCGCTGGAGGTTTACGCCTCCGTCTGCCCGGGCGGCGGGGCACTGGACGAGAGCGCCGATATGGCGGATACGTTTGACGCGGCATGGCCCGAACGCGTTGTCGGTATCGACCAGGAAAGCCGCCACGCCATGGGGCCGCGCTGGTTTCAGATGCTGGTGGACGAGCGCCATGGCCTGAACAATACTGCCCAGTTCGTCGGCCACATCCCGCAGTCGCGCGCCGCGATGCACCGCCACCTGTACGAGGAGGCGCTGATTATCATCTCGGGCAGCGGTACGATCTGGAACGAGACATCACGCGCGCGGGTTAATCCGGGGGACGTGATCTTCTTTCCTCGCAAGCACGTGCATTCGCTGCAATGCACCGCCGAGGAAGGCATGGACGTCGTCGGGTTGATTCATCCCGGAACCAACCCCGGCATCAATTACTGACGCAAGCGGCGCGCCGCCGGTTCAGCCGGTCGGTGTAAACCGGCGCGTCTGCGTGCCGCCAGCGAGCGACAGCCTGCTCTCGTCGATGATCGAGCCGGCCTTCATGACCAGCGCGATGTTCTTCGTGTTGTTGATGTCCGCGACCGGGTCGGCATTGAGCAAAACAGCATCAGCGAGCTTGCCCTCGGCGATGCTGCCCATCTCGTCCTGCCGACCTAGCAGCCGGGCGGCGTTGTAGGTCGCGATCTTGATGACGTGAAGGTTGGGGATGCCCGCCTGCGAGAGCAGCTCGAGCTCGCGCTGGGTCGCAGCGCCGTTGGTCGCATCGGTGCCCGCGGCCACAACCCCGCCCGCTGCATCGATCCGGCGCAGGTTGTCCTGCAGTATCGGGGTTTGCGTCTGCCAATAAAGACGCCAACCGCGCCGGTACAAATCTGGGCTGTTCTTCAGCGCCGTCTCGCCACCTTCGGCGGCGATCCGCTTCAACTCCGCGCGCACGGCAGGCGCCATCGTCGCCACATAGAGCGGCTGGTCGAGGTATTCGGGGTGGTCATGCACCCGTGCGTAGTTCTCGCCGATCGTCATCGTGCTCGCGGTCGGAACCTGCTTGGCCGCCATCATCTTCACAAATGCTTCGGTGACGGGCCCCTGCGCCGGCGTGTGGGCGAGCGTATCGATGCCGGAGAAGATCGCCTCCCGGGCTCGCGATTCATTGGAAATATGGACGGTCGTGCGGACACCATGATCGTTGTAGAATTCGGCGATGTGCTGGAGCAGTTCGCGCGGCAGGATCGGGATCAACGGGCGGGAACCCCAGCCCTCGTCGTCATAGGTAATTTTCTGCACGTCGGGGTGCTGCGCATCGAACTGCGCCTGCAGCGCCGCCCGCCCCTCGGGCCAACTCGTGATGGTCACGCCCATGCTGGTGCCGTGACTGCCTGGATAAGTGACGAGATTGCCCGTCGCCAGCAGGTGCGGAGACAGGATGCGGCCGCTCTGCTCCTCGGCCCGCAGCGGCAGGGTATTCTCGGCATAGTTGCCGACGTCGAGCACGGTCGTCACGCCGGCATACAGGAAGCTGGCAAGCGCCTGGATTGCCGCTGTGCGATCGACCTTGTGGCTGCCGTCGGGCACTGCACCGGGCACCATGCCGGCGAGGTGGATGTGGATGTCCATCAACCCGGGGATCAGGTACTTACCGCGGCCGTCGATCACCCGCCCCTGCGTCGGCGCGGCGCGGGCGCTGGGCGCGACCTCGACGAAGCGACCATCGTCGACCACCACCGTCATGTCGGCCCGGGGGGCCGCGCCAGTACCGTCGATGAGTGTGACATGCTGGAAAGTCCAGCGCTCGGCGAGGGCAGGGGCGGCGGTCAGCGCGAGCGCACCGACGGTGGCGTGAAGCAGCAGGATGTGACGCGTTTTCATGGGCTGAATGACTCCGGCAGGCAGTCGGCGACGCAATTTCTCGAGCGATCGATAAGTCGCGGTAGCTATGTGACGACGGCCGTCGCTTCGATTTCCACGAGCGCTGCGGGTTCGATCAGCCCCAGGACCTGAACCACCGCCATCGCCGGATAATGTGTCCCGAATGCCGCGCGGTATGCAGAACCGATCGTCTTGGTCTCGGCAAGGTACGCATCACGGCTGGTGACATACCATGTTAGCTTCACGACGTCCGATGGCGATGCGCCGTCCGCCGCGAGGATAGCGACGATGTTGGAGAAGGCCTGCGCACATTGCGCCGCCAGCCCTTCGGCAAAGCGGCCCTCCCTGTCCCAGCCTACGACGCCGGCGGTGAACACCAGCCGACCGGTCGCCGCCATGCCGTTGGCGTAGCCCTTTGGGACAGGCCAGCCTTCCGGCAGCAGTACGCGCGCGCTCATCGTCTTGCCCCGCCAACTGCTTTGATTTTTAACTGAAGGTCGCGCTGCTTATCACGCGCTTTCTCGGTTTCGCGCATCAATTGCGCCGCTCCGGCCATGTAAGGCGGTGGCACCGCGACCGCGCGCTTGCCGTACCAGGCCGCAGCCCGGGTCGTGAAGAAGGGGTCGACCAGATGCGGCCGTCCGAGCCCGACGAGGTCGGCCCGCCGGCAGGCGATGATGGTGTTGATCTGCCCCGGCTCGGTGATCGCGCCGACGCACATTGTCGCAATCCCGACCTCGTTGCGGACCGCCTCGGAGAACGGCACTTGGTACATGCGACCGTAGACCGGCGACTGGTCGGGGACGGTCTGCCCGGACGACATGCTGATCAGGTCACAGCCGAAGTCATGGAAAGCGCGTGCTACGGCGATCAGGTCGTCCTCGGCCATGCCGCCGTCGAGCCAGTCACTGCCCGACAGGCGGACCGACATCGGCTTTGCGGCAGGCCACGCCGAGCGCATCGCCGCGAACACCTCGAGCGGAAGGCGCAGGCGATTGGCGAGGCTGCCGCCATAGTCGTCGGTGCGCTTGTTGGTCAGCGGAGACAGGAAGCTGGCGAGCAGATAGCCGTGCGCGGCGTGCATCTCGAGCAGGTCGAAGCCCGCCCGGTCGGCGCGCCGGGTCGCGGCGACGAAATCGGCGACAATGCCGTCCATGCCGGCGCGGTCGAGCTCGGCTGGCATTTGGCTCTCGCCCGGGAACCACGGCAGCGGCGATGCCGAAACCAGCGGCCAGTTCAGCGCCGGGTCGGCGATCGGGTGATCGGCTTCCTCCCACCCCAGCTGCGTCGATGCCTTGCGCCCGGCGTGGCCGAGTTGCATCGCGAGCTTGGCGGGGCCGTTGGCATGGGCGAAGTCGGTGATGCGGCGCCACGCCGTCTCCTGTTCGTCGTTCCACAGGCCCGGGCAGCCCAGCGTTATCCGCGCCTCGGGCGAGGTGCAGGTCATCTCGACATAGACCAGCCCGGCACCGCCGACCGCGCGCGCGCCATAGTGCATCAGGTGCCAGTCGCCGGGGACGCCGTTGGCCGCCCGGTATTGCGCCATCGGCGCGACGACGACGCGGTTCGGAATGACAAGGTCGCGCAGCTTGAACTGCGTGAACATCGGCGTCGGGCGTGTGTTGCCGAGGTCGATGCCGGTCTTGGCGGCATAGCTGCGGTAGAAGTCGTCCTCGACCGCCTGGAGGAAGGTGGGGTCGCGCAGTTCGAGGTTGTCCCAGGTGATCGACTTGGCGCGCGACATCACCATCATCGCAAACTGCACCGGTGGCATGTCCCACGACCGTGCGATATGCTCGAACCACGCCAGCGATACGCCGGCGTTATGCTGGGTGACCTCGATCGCCGTGGCGCGGTTCTTGCGATAGGCCGCAAAGGCGGCCGGAACGTCGCGTTCGCCGTGCTCGAGCAGGGCATCGGCGAGCGCGATCGCACTCTCCATCGCCAGCTTGGTACCCGAGCCGATCGAGAAGTGCGCGGTCGCCATCGCATCGCCGAGCAACACGATCTTGCCGTAACTCCAGTTGGTGCACGAGACTGCCGGGAAATTGCGCCACAACGAGCGGTTGACGAGCAGCGGGTGCCCGTCGAGTTCGTCGGTGAAGATGCCCTCGAGCACCCGTGCCGCGGCGTGCTCGTCCAGCATGTCGAAGCCGTGCCCGGCCCAGCATTCCGGTGTCGTCTCGATGACCCAGGTCGAGTGCGCCGCTTCGTACTGGTAGCAGTGCGCGACGATGATGCCATGCGGCGTTTCGCGGAAAAAATAGGTGAAGTCCGACAGTTGGCGGGTCGAGCCCATCCATGTGAACTTGTTGCGCATGTAGGCGATACGCGGTCCGAAAT
>CAXTTR010000198.1:0-6001 GCA_964247215.1 uncultured Sphingomonadaceae bacterium | reverse complement strand
GTTCAAGGCACGTTCGGTCAGCGCCTTCTTCAATGAACCGAGCAGGCCGCCCTGCATCGACTCTTATCTCCGCTGAGCAGCAGGTTCAGCTGGCGCCTATTGCAGCCGAGCAGGTTAGTCGACGAATGGGTCGCGCACCAATATCGTATCGTCGCGCTCGGGCGAGGTTGACACCATCGCCACAGGACAACTCGTCAGTTCCTCGATGCGGCGGATATACTTTATCGCCTGCGCCGGAAGCTGCGCCCAGCTTCGTGCGCCCATCGTCGACTCGCTCCAGCCGTCAAAGCGCTCGTACACGGGCACCACCGCCGCCTGGTCGGCGGCGTGCGCCGGGAAGTGGTCGAGCGTGCGGTCGCCGAGCCGGTAGCCGGTGCAGATCATCAGGTCATCAAGGCCGTCGAGTACGTCCAACTTGGTCAGCGCCATGCCGTGCACGCCGCTGACCTGCACCGCCTGCCGGACCAGCACCGCGTCGAACCAGCCGCAACGGCGCTTGCGGCCTGTGACGGTACCGAACTCGCGGCCGCGCTCGCCGAGCCGCTGCCCGACGACGTCATCGAGCTCGGTCGGAAATGGCCCGCTGCCAACGCGCGTGGTATAGGCTTTGACGATGCCGAGCACATAGTCAATCGCGCCCGGCCCCATGCCGCTGCCCGCCGCGGCGCTGCCGGCGACGACGTTCGAGCTGGTGACGAACGGATAGGTGCCGTGGTCGACGTCGAGCAGCACGCCCTGCGCGCCCTCGAACAGGATGCGCTTGCCCGCCCGGCGCGCGTCGCCGAGGCTCGACCACACGGGAGCTGCGAATGGCAGCACGAACGGCGCGATCTCGGCGAGGCTGGCGGCAAGCGCGGCGCGGTCGACCGGTTCGACACCGAAGCCGGCGCGCAACGCATTGTGGTGAGCCAATAGCCGGTCGAGCTGTGGTCCCATATCGTCCAGATGCGCGAGGTCGCAGACGCGGAGCGCCCGCCGCCCCGCCTTGTCCTCGTACGCCGGGCCGATGCCGCGCCGCGTCGTGCCGATCTTGCCCGCGCCGCTGGCATCCTCGCGCAGGCCGTCCAACTCGCTGTGGAGCGGCAGGATCAGCGGGCACAGCTCCGACACCTGCAAGTTGGCGGGGGTGATCTCGACGCCCTGGCCGCGCAACTTGTCGACTTCGGCACGGAAGTGCCATGGATCGAACACCACGCCGTTACCGATCACCGACAGCGCGCCGCGAACGATGCCGCTCGGCAACAGGCTGAGCTTGTAGGTCGTGTTGCCGACGACCAGCGTGTGCCCGGCGTTGTGGCCGCCCTGAAAGCGCACGACGACATCGGCGCGCGCCGTCAGCCAGTCAACAATCTTGCCCTTGCCCTCGTCGCCCCACTGCGCGCCGATGACGACTACATTGGCCATGTCTGCTGATTATCCCTGTGCGACGGCGACCGGCTCTACACCGTTCCACACATGCGTGCAGCGAAAAGCGCGCGGGTCCGTAACAGCGTCGAGCGCCGCGACCGTCGCCCACCCGCTCGCGCGCAAGCCTGCCCCGGCCGCCGCGCTGCCGAGTGGCAGTAGCACCCGCCGCGCCGCAACAACACCCAGCCCGGCGTCAACGAGCCCATCGACGTACAGCGAGAACCCGACCGCGGCTTCGCTATGCCCATCGGGATACACGACGGTGTACGCGCCGCCGCGCCCGACTTCGCCATGTACGGCGTCGGCGAAGAACGAGAAGCCGATCCAGCGCTGATACTCGAAGCCGTGGCGTTCGGTTGGGTCGAGTGTCACGGCGTGCGTATTGCCGAGCGCGTCGACGACCGCGGCGGCATCGCTGAGCTGCGCTCGCAGCGTTTCGCTCAGGTTGAGCGCCGCCAGCGCCGTCAATGCCCCGCGCGCCTCGCCTGCAGCGGCGATCAGCGGCTCATACAGCGCCGCGCCCGCCGCGCGTAAGCCAGCGACATCCTTGCCGTCGAGCAGCGCCAGTACCGCGTCCAGATCGTCGACCGGCCATGCTGCCGCCAGCCCGGCAACGAAGTTCGGCAGCGTAATGTCGATCGTCAGCCCGGTCAGCCCGGCTCCGGCGAGCGCTTCGACGGCGATCGCCAGCACCTCACCGACGGCGGCGACGCTGTCGCTTCCGATCAGCTCGGCCCCCATCTGCAGCGCCTCGCGCTCGGGGTGCAGCTGGCTGCCCTTGACCCGCAGCACCGGGCCGCCGTAGCCGAGCCGCAGCGGCCGCGCATAATGCGCCAAGCGCGTTGCGGCGATCCGCCCGACCTGCCCCGTCATGTCCGAGCGCAGCGCCAGCGTGCGCTGCGACACCGGATCGACGAAACGCAGCAGCTCCTGGCGGCTCGCACCGCCGAGCCGTCCGGCGAGGCCCTCCTCATATTCGACCAGCGGCGGCTGAACGCGCTCGTAGCCATGGCTGGCGACGTGGTCGAGCAGGCCGCGCAGCAGCGTCGCGGCGGCTTCGGCCTGCGGTGGCAGCCGGTCGCGGAGACCTTCGGGAAGGAGGCCGGCGGCGATATCGTTCATCGCTTGGCACCCAGGAAGCTTTGGTGCGCCCGGCGCAGGCCGGGACCCACGATCGTGGCATTTACGAAGGCATCCGAAATGCCACGATCGTGGGTCCCGGCCTGCGCCGGGATGACAAACCTTGGATTACCTAATCTTACCCTACCCAAAGTTCAGCGCCTTCACCTGCTTGACCCCCGGCAATCGGCAGATCGATGCCAGTAGCGGATCGGGAATGCGCTCATCCACAGACAGCAGCAGCACGGCTTCCGCACCGGCATCCCGCCTGCCGAGGTGGAAAGTGCCGATGTTGACTCCGCCTTCGCCGAGCGTCGAACCCAGCCGCCCGATAAAGCCGGGCTTGTCCTCGTTGACGATGAACAGCATTGGGCCGTGCAGGTCGGCCTCGACCTTGATGCCGATGATCTCGACCAGCCGCGGTGCACGATTGCCGAACAGCGTACCCGCGACCGAGCGCTCGCCCTGCGGCGTCCGCACGGTGACGCGGACCAAAGTGTGGTAATCGGTATCGCGCTCGTGACGGACCTCGGACACCGCAATGTCCCGCTCGCGCGCCAGATACGGCGCGTTGACCATGTTGACGGTGTCCGAATATGGCTTCATCAGCCCGGTCAGCACGGCGGCGGTGATCGGCTTGATGTTGAGCTCGGCGGCCGCGCCCTCGACCTCAACCGTCACCGCCTCGATGCCGTCGACAAGCTGACCCGCCAGCAGCCCGAGCTGCTCGGCGAGCGCCATGTACGGCTTCAGCCGCGGCGCTTCCTCGGCCGACAGCGACGGCACGTTGAGCGCGTTGGTGACACCGCCGGTCAGCAGGAAATCGGCCATCTGTTCGGCGACTTGGATCGCAACGTTGACCTGCGCCTCGTCGGTCGATGCGCCGAGGTGCGGCGTCGAGACGAACCCCGGCGTGCCGAAAAGCGGCGAGTTCTTCGCAGGCTCCTCGGCGAACACGTCGAGCGCCGCCCCCGCGACGTGCCCGCTGTCGAGCCCGGCCTTAAGCGCCGCCTCGTCAATGAGCCCGCCGCGGGCGCAATTGACAATGCGGACACCCTTTTTGGTCTTTGCCAGGTTCGCCGCCGACAGGATATTGCGGGTGCTGTCGGTCAGCGGCGTGTGCAACGTTATCACATCGGCGCGAACGAGCAGCTCGTCGAGCGTGACTTTCTCGACACCAATGTCCTGCGCGTGCTCGGGCGTCAGGAACGGGTCGAAGGCGACGACCTTCATCTTCAGCCCGAGCGCGCGGTCGGCGACAATGCTCCCAATGTTGCCGCAGCCGATCAGCCCAAGCGTCTTGGCGGTCAGCTCCACCCCCATGAAGCGGTTCTTCTCCCACTTGCCCGCCTGCGTCGACGCATCCGCCTCGGGCAGCTGCCGGGCGAGCGCGAACATCAGCGCGATGGCGTGCTCGGCGGTGGTGATCGAATTACCGAATGGGGTGTTCATCACGACGATGCCGCGCGCCGAGGCGGCCGGGATATCGACATTGTCGACGCCGATGCCGGCGCGGCCGACGACTTTCAGGTTGGTCGCGGCGGCGAGCACGTCCTTCGTCGCCTTGGTCGACGACCGGATCGCGAGCCCGTCGTATTTGCCGATGATCTTGAGCAACTCGTCCTTGCTCAGACCGGTGATCTCGTCGACCTCGACGCCGCGGGCGCGGAAGATCTCGGCGGCTTTGGGCGACATCTGGTCGGCGATGAGGACTTTGGGCATGGTTATTTCCTATAGTCACCCGCCGCCCCAGCGAAAGCTGGGGTCCATTTTCGACCGAGCATCAGTCCTGCCCGGAGATGGACCCCAGCTTGCGCTGGGGCGACGGCGTACGTGATCCAAGATCGTGTAAATCGATTAAACGCTCGTCACTTGCGCATGCGCCCACTCAATCCACGGCCCGAGCGCAACGACATCGGCTGTATCCACCGTCGCCCCGCACCATACCCGCAGCCCCGGCGGCGCGTCGCGGTAGCCGCCGATGTCGAACGCGACGCCCTCTTTTTCGAGCATTGCCGCTATCGCTTTGGGTGCTTCAGGAGCTGCCCCCGGCAAGGTCAGGCAAACGCTCGTGTTCGACCGGGTCGCCGGGTCAATTGCCAGATGCGCGACCCACGGCGTCGCCTCGACCCAGCGGTCGAGCGCCGCGGCGTTGGCGTCGGCGCGCGCATAGAGCTCCTGCAAGCCGCCAATCGACTGCGCCCAATTGAGCGCGTCGATGTAATCTTCAACCGCGAGCATCGACGGCGTATTGATCGTCTCGCCGCTAAAGATGCTTTCAATCAGCTTGCCCTTGCTCGTCAGGCGGAAGATCTTCGGCAGCGGCCACGGCGGCGTGTAGCTTTCGAGCCGCTCGACCGCGCGCGGGCCAAGGATCAGCATGCCGTGGCCGCCCTCGCCGCCGAGCACCTTCTGCCAACTGTACGTCACGACATCGAGCTTGGCCCACGGCAGCTCCTGCGCGAATACCGCGCTGGTCGCGTCGCACAGCGTCAGCCCTTCGCGGTCGTCGCGAATCCACTCGCCATTCGGCACGCGCACCCCTGAGGTGGTGCCATTCCAGGTAAAGCCGATGTCGTGCGACTGGTGAATGCGGGTCAGGTCGGGCAGCTCGCCATAAGGCGCATTGACGATCGTCGCGTCGAGTTTGAGCTGCTTGACCGCGTCGGTTACCCAGCCTTCGCCGAAGCTTTCCCACGCCATCATCGTGCACGGGCGGCTGCCAAGCATCGTCCACATCGCCATCTCATACGCGCCGGTGTCCGATGCCGGGACGATGCCGATCCGGTGGGTGTCGGGAACCTGCAGCACCTCGCGGGTTAGCGCGATGGCATGAGCAAGCCGCGCCTTGCCGAGCTTCGAGCGATGCGAGCGGCCGAGGCTGTCGATACTGAGTTGATCGGGAGTCCAGCCGGGGCGCTTGGCACACGGGCCGGACGAGAAATGCGCGCGGCTGGGCCGCACGGTCGGTCTGTTCACAATCGTCTCTCCTCACAGAGAGCGCGCGCCGCGTTGGGACGGCGTGGCCCGCCGCCCGCCGTATAGATGCGCGGCAAAGTGTCAAGCAGCTTCTCGGAACAGAGGGCGAACGGCGGCGTTGGGCGGCATGTCACAGAGGAGCGCATGATGGACGACATCGAGAACCCCAAGACCCACCCGACCTCGAATGCAGTCAAGGATCCGCACGACTGGACGACCGGCGAGGAGTCGATGACTGGTGCGCAGGCGTCGTATCTGAAGACGCTGAGCGAGGAAGCCCACGAAGAGTTTGACCCCGAGCTCAACAAGGCGGAGGCGAGCCTGAAGATCGACGAGCTGCAGGGTAAGACCGGGCGCGGCAAGCACGATTGAGGCTTCGACAACGGTCATGTGCGGCGCTACCCGTCGCGCATGACCACCCCCGCCGACGTTCCCGCCCGCCTGTTCCCGACCGCGCGCAGCGAAGCCAAGACCGCTGCGCATCAGACGTCGGTGC
>CAXTTR010000197.1:0-6016 GCA_964247215.1 uncultured Sphingomonadaceae bacterium | reverse complement strand
TTGACCGCCGCCCCGCCCGATGTCGTCGCGGCGAGGACGTGGTCGGTCAGCGCGCTGTCATCGCCAAAGACGTACAGCCCGAGCGGGCGCTCGCCGGCATTAATTCCGGCGATGGCGGTATCGAGGTCGTCGTAGGGCACGATTGGCAGAATCGGCCCGAAGATCTCCTCCTGCATGATTCGCAGGTCGGCCGCGGGGTCGATTACCAGCGACAGCGGCATGCGCCGGGTCACCGGGTCGACGACGCCGCCGTCCTCCAGCGTGACGATGCGCGACTGGCGCTCCTCGGCTTCGGTCAGCAACGCCTCGATCCGTTGCAGGTGGCGCGGTGAGACGATGCCGGTGCAGTCGTCGCCGCGCGAGTAATCGGGCGCGGCGCGCGCCATGTAATCCTTGGCGTGGCCGACGAAACTCTCGACTTCTCCGCGCGGCACCAGCGCGTAATCGACCGAGACGCACATCTGGCCGTTCTTGACGACCTTGGTGCCGACGACGGACTCGACGTTCTTCGCGGTGACCGAGCCCGGCGTCATGATCGCCGGGCACTTGCCGCCGAGTTCGAGCGTCACCGGCGTCAGGTTGCGCGCCGCCGCCGCCATGACGAGGCGGCCAACCGCCGGACTGCCGGTGTACAGCAAATGATCCCACGGCATCGCGGAGAACGCCTCGGCGAGCTCGCGGTCGCCGACGGCGACGTGGACGAGATCGGGCTCGAACGTCGCGGCGACCATTTCGGCGAGCAGCGCGGCGCAGGCGGGCGTGTATTCGGAGGGCTTGATGATGACACGGTTGCCGGCCGCGAGCATCTCGGTCAGCGGGCCGACCGAGAGGTCAAACGGGAAGTTCCACGGCACGATATTGCCGACAACGCCCTTGGGCTGCTGCTGGATGTAGGCGCGCGCACTGCCCATCGCGGCGGCGTCGACATCGCGCGGCTCGGGCTGCATCCACGCCTCGAGGTGAGCCAGCACATATTGCGCGCGGCCGATGACGCCGAGCACCTCGATGAGGTCGGAAGCGGGGACCGGATGCGCGCCGAAGTCGCTGGCGATCGCCTTGCTGATGGCTTCGCGGTTGGCGAGCATCATGCCGATCAGCTTCTCGAGCCGCTCGCGGCGGACGGCGAGCGGCGGCGAACGGTCGGCGGCGAACGCGGCGCGCTGGACGGCGAAGGCGCGGTTGAGGCCGGCAATCGCCTCGCGGTCGATACCCGTATCAGGAGCGAACGGCTCGGCGGCGGCGGTCAGGATCGACATCGGTGCTCCTTTACAAAGCCGCTATGGATTAAGCCGCCGCCTCGATCGCCGGGGCCATCGCGGCGAGCAGCGCGGTGCGCTCTTCGCGGACGGCCTCGGGAGCGTCGACGACCTGCTTGTGAAACGCCTTGAGTTCGACCGGTACATAGCTGTGCAGCACGTCGCCGTGGTACGCCGCCCACACCGCCTGCGCGACTTCGCGCGCTGGGGTCAGCCGCCACATGCCCTCTGTTGGAGCCATGGCGCGCATCGCGTCGCCAAGCAGCGGCGTGTCGATCAGGCCCGGCAGCAGGTCGCTCGCGCGGACGCCGTAACGCTTCAACTCGATCGACAGCGCCTCGGTCAGCCCGCGCACCGCGTGCTTGGTCGCCGAATAGACCGCGATTCCGGCGGTTCCGAAGATCGCCGACGACGACGAATTGACCAGGCACAGTGACCCCGGCGTAGCGCGCAGCAGCGGGATCGCGGCACGGATGCCGATCATCACACCGATGAAGTTGATGTTGACGATGCGCATGACCTCGTCCCACGGCTGCTCGTCGAACAGACCGCCGTTACCGATACCGGCATTGCTGAACATCAGGTCGAGCTTGCCGCCGGTCGCCTGGCCGAAGCTGTCCATCGCGGCGGCGAACGCGGCGGGGTCGGTGACGTCGAGCTTGCCGAACACGCCGTTATCCGCGCCGATGTCGGCCTTCAGCGTGTCAAGGCCAGCAGTGTCGACGTCGTAGCCACCGACGAACCAGCCGTGTTCGGCAAACAGCGTCGCGGTCGCGCGGCCCATGCCCGAGGCGGCGCCGGTGATGAAGATCGATTTGCGTGCCTGAGCGTCGGTCATGCTGCTTCCCTCTGGCCACGCGCGTGCGCGCCGTCGATTTCGAGCCCGGCAAGGTCGTTGCCGTCGCGCCACTGGCGCAGCAGCTCGATGAACGCCACCGGCCCCGGCCCGTACGGCAGGCTTTGCGCGACGCGCGCCGAGACCTTGCCCTCGTCGTTGTAATAGCCTGGCGTGCAGGCTTCGAGGAACTTGATCCGTCCGTCGCCGTGCGCGACGATCGTCTGCGTCCATTCCGCCTCAGCCGCCGCGGTCGGCTCGATCGTCGCGATGCCCTGCGAGCGGCAAGCGGTGACGATATGCGCGATGTGCTTGGCCTGCTCGCTGAGCATGTGCGGGAAGTTCGGCGACATTCCCGCCTGCGCCTGGCTGATGAAGAAGGCGTTCGGGAAGCCGCGGGTGAACAGCCCGTGCAGCGTCGTCATGCCATGCGCCCATTTGGCATCGAGCGTCAGCCCGCCGACGCCGTGCATCGCAAACCCGGCGCGCCTGGTAAAGTCGGTCGAGGTCTCGAATCCGGTGGCGAAGATCAGGCAGTCGAGCGGATATTCGGTGCCGCCCACGACGACGGCGTTGCCGGTGATGCGCTCGACGCCGCGACCTTCGGTGTCGACGAGCTTGACGTTGGGCTGGTTGAACACGGCAAGATAATCGTCGTGGAAGCATGGCCGCTTGCAGAACAGGCTGAACCACGGCTGCAGCGCCTTCGCCGTCGCCTCGTCCTCAACCAGCTTTTCCATGTTGGCGCGAATGTCGACCATCTTCTCGAAGTCGGCATGTTCGAGCAGTTCCATGAAGCGCGGCGCGAGGCTCGGATCGGCGGCGAGCTTGCCGCGGACGGCGCGCGCCAGCACGGTCCAGCCGTCACCGATCGCGTCCTCCTCGTCGAAGACGCCCGCCATTTGCTTGGTGAAGTTCTCCATCCGTCGCTGCTGCCAGCCGGGCGTCAGGCTGGCGACCCACGCGGGATCGGTCGGGGCGTTGCCGCGGAAATCAACCGACGACGGCGTGCGCTGGAAGACGAACAGCTGCTGCGCCGCACGCGCCAGCGGCGGTACGCACTGGATCGCGGTCGCGCCGGTGCCGATGATGCCGACGCGCTTGTCGGCGAGCTTGGTCATCGGCTGCGTATTACTGCCGCCGGTATAGTCGTAATCCCAGCGGCTGGTGTGGAAGCTGTGCCCGGTAAAGCTCTCGATGCCGGGGATCGCCGGCAGCTTGGGACGGTTGAGCGGGCCCGTCGAGAGCACGACGAAACGCGCACTGATCCGGTCGCCGCGATCGGTCGTGACCGTCCAGCGCGCCGCGTCCGCATCCCAGTCGATCGACTTGACCTGCGTGCCGAACAGCGCATGGCGGTACAGGTCGAAATGCTCGCCGATGCGCTTGGCGTGGGCGCGGATCTCGTCGGCCTTGGCGTAGCGCTCGGTCGGCATAGTGCCGGTTTCCTCGAGCAGCGGCATGTAGATGTACGACTCGATATCGCATGCCGCGCCGGGATAGCGGTTACAGAACTAGGTGCCGCCGAAGTCGCCGCCGACCTCGACGATGCGGATCGTCTCGACCCCCGCCTCGCGCAGCCGGGCGGCGGTGAGCAGCCCGCCGAAACCGCCGCCGACGATCAGCACGTCGACCGCATCGTCGACCGCGGCGCGCGGCTGGATGTCGCTATACGGATCGGCGTGCAAGTGCGCGAAGCTCTCGTGGCCGATATCGAGGTAGCTGCGGTCGTTACCTGGCGCGGCGCGACGGTCGCGCTCGATCCGGTAACGCTCGCGCAAGGCGTCGATATCGAGCGGCGGGGGCTCGCTGGTCGCGGTTGCACTCATACCCGGAACTCCGTGCAAGTCAGACTAGAACTTCGCGCCGATGCCGAGCCCGAAGCGCCGCGGCTCGACAGTGAAGACGTTGGTGAACAGCGCCGAGGTGGCATCGTTGACAAACAGCCCGGTCACCGCCTGCGTGTTGAAGGCGTTGGTGACGAAGGCGCGGACGTAATACTTCTCGTCGGGCGAGTTGAACTGCAGCTGCGCGTTGACGATCTCGTACGCCGGAATGCGGTCGGCATAGTCGTTGTAGCTGCGTCCATACTGCGTACCGGTCAGGCTGACATCGCCGTGCAGCACGGCATTCCAGTCGTGCGGCAGCCCGAAGGTGTACTGCGCGCCGGCCGACACCTTGACCGCGGGCGAGTTCGGCAGCTGCTTGCCGCTGAGGTCGACCGCGATGCCGTCGGGCAGGTTGACCGAGCCGTTCGGCGAGGTGAAATACTGAAACGGCAGGTTGTTCGCCTGGATGGCACCGGCCAGCGCCGAGCAGATCGAGAACGCGCCGTAGGCAGTGGTCGCCGGCACCGGCACGGCGTTCTGCAGCCCAGCCCCGGTCTTCGCATTGATGCCGGCGTTGACCGCGTTGACCAGCCCGACAGCGCCCGCTGCCGACGCCTGCGGGGTGGTCGGCGCGACGACGCAGTTGGCGGCGCTGGTGATGTCCTTGATGATGACGACATCGCTACGCCCGCCGCTCGGATCGCGCGCATCGCTCAGGCTGAGGTTCTTGATCTTGGTGTGAAGGTACGATGCGGTGATGTTGACCAGCAACGCCTTGACCGGCGCGATGACGAACTCACCCTCGACGCCGTAGACCTCGGCGTTGGTGTTGTCGTTGAACGAGGTCCGGTTGAGGATGCGGCTGATCTGCAGCCCCTTATAGTCGTAGAAGAAGCCGGTCAGGTTGGCCTGGAAGACACCGCCGCCGAAGCGGTTCTTGGTGCCGATCTCGTACGCATTGATGTGCTCGGGACCGACGGTGACGGGAGCCTGGAAGATCGCCGGGTTGAACGCCGGGTTGATGCCGCCGGCCTTGTAGCCGCGCGAGTAGGAGGCGTACACCAGCGTGCTGTCGGTGAACGACAGCTCGGGCTTCCAGTCGAGCACGACGCGCCCGGTGACCGCCTTGTTGGTCAGGCTGGCATCACGGTAGGTCACGAGGTTGGCGACGCTCTGGGTGCCGAACGGCACCGGCCCGAGCGCCAGCAGCGGCTGCGGGTAATCGTCGATCGAGCGCTTCTTGTCGATGGTATAGCGCGCCCCGACGGTCAGCTTCAGGCTGTCGGTCGGCTTGAAGTAGACCTCGCCGAAACCGGCGTAAGCGTCGAGCGTGTAGCGTGGCGTGTTGTTGGCGAAGTACGGCGACGCCAGCCCCGTCCTGACGCCGGCGTTCGGCCCGGTCGTCGGCGTCGGCCCGGTCAGCAGCAGCGAGGCGTAATCGCCAAAGCTGGTTGCAACTTCATAGTCGAGCACGGTCTTACCGTGGAGGTAATTCGCCCCGATCAGGAAATTGAGCGGACCGTCGAAGTGCGAGTCGAGGTGCGCCTCGATGTTATACTGCTGGCTGCGGAACGCCGACTGGTCGTACTGCAGCGGGTTGTTGCTGCAGCGGTCAATCTGGTTGCCGATATAGCCGACGAGGTTGGCGTTGACTTCCGAGACGCAAATTTGGCCGTTCTGGAACAACGGCGCGGACTTGCCGAAGAACGCCTGCGCTGTCGCCGGGATCGCCGGGCTGATGGCATTCGGAACGACGAGGTTGTAGTCGACGCGGCCGTTGTTGGCGCTCTCCGAATAGCCGCCGATGACGTTCAGCGTCGCCTTGCCGAAGCGGTGCTCGATATGCACCTCGAAGATCTTCTCGTTGGCGCTGTAGGTCGGGTCGTACTGCGCGTCGACGGTGCGCAGGTCATTGGGCACGAGCGCGCCAGAATAGGTGTCCTTGCCGTAGACCGAGTTGAGCGACAGCGGGCCGGCGGCGGCGCCAAAGCCGTTCAGCGCGAGGAATTCCTTGCTGGTGATGACGTTGGCGAAGAATGCGTTCGAGTTGAGCGGTTCGGCGGCGAGCCGGTCAGGCAAGCAGCCTAGGATGCCGG
>CAXTTR010000196.1:0-6069 GCA_964247215.1 uncultured Sphingomonadaceae bacterium | reverse complement strand
GCGGCGGCTGCACGAGCGGCCCGGGCGCGGGCACGAGACGGCGGCGAGTTACGCGTTCCTGACCGATCAGCTGCTGCGCTGTATCTTCGATTTCACCACGACGGCGCTGTATCCGTCGCCGAACCCGACCGCGTCCGAGCGCATCGCGCTGCTCGCGGTCGGCGGCTATGGGCGGGGCGAGATGGCGCCGTATTCGGACGTCGACCTGCTGTTCCTGACGCCGTTCAAGCAGACCGCGTGGGGCGAGCAGGTCATCGAGGCGATCCTGCACCTGCTGTGGGACCTCGGCCTCAAGGTCGGGCACGCGACGCGGTCGCTGGACGACATGGTGCGGATGGCGAAGGCCGATCTGACGGTGCGCACGGCGCTGCTCGAGGCGCGCTACGTCTGGGGCGATCAGGCGCTGTACGATCAGGCGGGGGCGCGCTTTCGCAAGGAGGTCGTGGCGGGGACGGCGCGCGCCTTCATCGCCGAGAAGCTTGCCGAGCGCGACGCGCGGCACCAGCGCATGGGCGACAGCCGCTACGTCGTCGAGCCTAACCTCAAGGAGGGCAAGGGCGGGCTTCGTGACCTGCACACGCTGTTCTGGATCGGCAAATACGCGCATCAGGTCCAGTCGGTGTCCGAGCTCGTCGACAAGGGCTTGCTGACCGCGGGCGAGCTGCGCCAGTTCGACAAGGCGGAGAACTTCCTGTGGGCGGTGCGCTGCAACCTCCACGACATCGCCGGGCGTGCCGAGGAACGCCTGACCTTCGACGTCCAGCGCGAGCTCGCCTCGCGGATGCGCTATGCCGAGCGCGGCGGCATGTCGGCGACCGAGCGCTTCATGCGCCATTATTTCCTGATGGCGCGGCAGGTCGGCGACTTGACCGGGCTTTTCCTCGCGCATCTCGAGGAGAGCTTCGCGCGCGGCAGCTGGCTGCCCAAGCTCGTGCGCCGCCCGCGCAAATTGAACGGCTTCACGCTGCGCAGCGGGCGCATCGGCGTGCCGAACGACGACTTTTTCCGCGCCGACCCGGTACGGCTGCTCGAGCTGTTCGCGCTGGCCGACCGCGAGGGGCTGGAGATCCACGCGTCGGCGATGCGCCAGGCCGGGCGCGATGCGGCGCTGATCGGCGACGCGGTGCGCCGCGACCCGCGCGCCAACGCGCTGTTCATGGACGTGCTGACCAGTCGGCGGACCCCCGAGACGGTGCTGCGCTGGATGAGCGAGGCGGGCGTGTTCGGGCGCTTCGTGCCCGACTTCGGGCGTGTCGTAGCGCAGATGCAGTACGACATGTACCACCATTACACCGTCGACGAGCATACCATCCGCGCTATCGGACTGGTGGCGCGCATCGAGGCAGGCAGTCTGAAGGCCGATCACCCGCTGGCGACTGCGATCATCGGGCAGCTGGTGTCGCGGCGTGTGCTGTATGTCGCGGTGCTGCTCCACGATATCGCCAAGGGACGCGGCGGCGATCACAGCGAGCTCGGCGCGGAGATCGCGCTCGGCCTGTGCCCGCGCTTGGGGCTGAGCGAGGCCGAGACCGAGACGGTGAGCTGGCTGGTGCGGCATCACCTGCTGATGTCGGCGACGGCGTTCAAGCGCGACCTGTCGGACTTCAAGACTATCCTCGATTTTGTCGAGACCGTCGCCAGCCCTGAGCGGCTGCGGCTGTTGCTGATCCTCACGGTGGTCGACATCCGCGCCGTCGGGCCAAATGTCTGGAACAACTGGAAGGGCCAGCTGCTCGGCGACCTGTACAACGGGGCCGAGGAGGTGCTGCGGCTCGGGCACAAACAGACCGGGCGCAACGAGCGCATCGCCGCCAAGCAGGCCGCACTCGCCGCCGAACTCGGCTGGCCCAAGGCGCTGTTCGCGGCCTATGCCAAGCGCTTCGCCGACCCGTACTGGATTGCCGAAGCCCCCGACGTGCTGCTCAAAAACGCCCGACAGGCCGTCGCTGCCGATGCCGCCGCGCTGCGGCTGTCGATCGCCTGCGAGGTCGACGCCACCTCGGGCACGACCTTAGTCAGCATCTATGCCGCCGACCACCCGGGGCTGTTCTATCGTATCGCTGGGGCGATCTCGCTCGGCGGCGCGAACATCCTCGACGCGCGCATTCACACGACGCGCGACGGCCAGGCGCTCGACAATTTCGTCATTGCCGACCCGCTTGGGCGACCTTTTGCCGAGGCCATGCAGCTGGCGCGGCTGAAGCGCACCATCGAGGACGTGCTGACGGGCAAGGTGCGCCTGGCGGACAAGCTCGCCGCAAAGCCCCTGGCGCGCCGCCGCGCCGAGGTGTTCCGCGTCGCGCCGAACGTGCTGATCGATAACAAGGCGTCGAACCGCTACACCGTCGTCGAAGTCGGCGCGCTCGATCGCCCGGCGCTGCTCTACTCACTCACCCACGCGCTATTCTCGGCCCGGCTGACGATCCACAGCGCGCACATCGCAACGTACGGCGAGCGCGCGACGGACACCTTCTACCTGACCGACCTGACAGGGGAAAAGATCGACAATCCGGTGCGGCTGCGCGGGCTGGAGAAGCGGCTGCTGGAGATTGCGGCGGCGGGGGCGCCGGAGTTTCGAGCAGCGGCGGAGTAGATGGTAATGCGTAAGCCAAGCAGCGTCGCGGCGTTGAACGACTTGGGCCGGGTACGGCTGTCGAAGAGCTTCTTCATGCGCGACTTTTTATTTTCGGAGATTGCCGCGGTACACGGCTTCGCGAACGTTCCGGACGACCCCGACATGGCAATCGCGGCGGGCACCCGGCTGTGCACCGATCTGCTAGAGCCGTTGCAGGACACCTTCGGACGTATTGCGATCCGCTCCGCTTACCGCTCACGCGAGGTCAATGCGTTCGGCGCTACGCAGCAAGCCGCAAACAAGAAGGGCTACAACTGCGCCTCGAACGAAGATAACTTCGCGGGGCACATTTGGGACGCGAAGAACAGCGACGGGCACATCGGCGCGACCGCGTGCATCGTCGTACCTTCGTTCTGGGATACTTACCGGCAACCGGGCGACTGGATGAAGTTGGCGTGGTGGATCCACGACCACCTGCCGTATTCAAGTATGTACTTCCACAAGACTTATTGGGCGTTCAACCTCAGCTGGAGCGATCGGCCGCGGCGGTCGATCGGCAGTTACCCGGCTCCGGCCGGTTATCTGACCCGGGCTGGATGGGCGAACAACACCGGATCGCACGAGCCGGAATGGCGTGGCCTGATAAAAGGCTGCACGTAAGCTAGCACTGGATCGCGGCATCAGGGCTATCGGGTCCCGGAGGCGGTGTAGGTGAGAATGTCGCAGGATATGCTGAGCGTCGTTCAGGTGGGTCAGGAAGCCAAAGGCATCCTGCTCGGGCCGATTACTGTCGTTGGGATGGTTTACCAAGTTTATTACGGGCTCGAGAAATGAGTGTCAGCGCCGATCAGGCGATAGCCGTGGCGCGAGCTTTTGCTGCCGCTCAGCGAAAAGCTTGGGACGAGGCCGACACGACCGTTGCAAGGCGAGATATCGACGGGCGGCCGTACTGGGCTGTCACGACGATCGAAGCGTCCCCGTCGGTGGTATCGTGGGACACATCTCTTGCTCCGCCTTCGATCACCTATCTGGTCGAATTCGATACCGGTTATTGTGCCGCAGTTTCTAATCATCGCATGATCCACTGGCTGCCAAGGCCGTGGCAAATCGGCGACGGCGACCAGCTGCTCCGACGCTAAAGTAAATATCGTGAGGCAAGCAGACCGTTGGTAGCTGTGCGGGCGGCACCCCAATAAGCGTCGATCGGTTCAGCGATTTTGCAGCGGCGTAGAGGCGCGTATAGGAGCCGCGGGAGACGCGTATGACGATGATCGACGACTGGGCCAAGCTGGCCGCGAAGGAGACCAAGGGCCGCGACCTCGGCTGGCAGACGCCCGAGGGGATCACGGTGAAGCCGCTGTACACCGCGGCCGACGTGGCCACCGATCCCGGCCTGCCCGGCTTCGCGCCGTTCACGCGCGGGGTAAAGGCGACGATGTACGCTGGGCGGCCGTGGACGATCCGCCAATATGCAGGGTTTTCGACCGCCGAAGCGTCGAACGCTTTCTACCGGCGCAACCTCGCGGCGGGGCAGAAGGGCTTGTCGGTGGCGTTCGATCTGGCCACCCACCGCGGCTATGACAGCGACCATCCGCGGGTTGCGGGCGATGTCGGCAAGGCGGGTGTTGCGATCGACTCGGTCGAGGACATGAAGCTGCTGTTCGACGGCATTCCGCTCGACCAGATGTCGGTCAGCATGACGATGAACGGCGCGGTGATCCCGTGCCTGGCGTTCTACATCGTTGCCGCCGAGGAGCAGGGCGTCTCGCCCGGTCAGCTCGAGGGCACGATTCAGAACGACATCCTCAAGGAGTTCATGGTCCGCAACACCTACATCTATCCGCCGGCGCCCTCGATGCGGATCGTCGCCGACATCATCGACTACACCGGCCAGCACATGCCGCGGTACAATTCGATTTCGATCAGCGGCTATCACATGCACGAGGCGGGCGCGACGCAGCTGCAGGAGCTGGCCTTCACGCTGGCGGACGGCATGGAATATGTCCGCGCCGCGCAGGCGAAGGGGCTCGATGTCGATGCGTTCGCGCCGCGGCTGAGCTTCTTTTTCGCGATCGGCATGAACTTCTTCATGGAGGTGGCGAAGCTGCGCGCCGCGCGGCTGCTGTGGGCGCGGATCATGGGCGGGTTCGGCGCGAAGGACCCGAAGTCGCTGATGCTGCGGACGCATTGCCAGACCTCGGGAGTCTCGCTGACCGAGCGCGACCCCTACAACAACGTCATCCGCACCACCGTCGAGGCGCTCGCAGCGGTGCTCGGCGGCACGCAGTCGCTGCACACCAACGCGCTCGACGAGGCGATCGCGTTGCCGACCGACTTCTCGGCGCGGATCGCGCGCAACACCCAGCTGGTACTCGCCGAGGAGACCGGCATCCGCCACGTCGTCGATCCGCTCGGCGGCAGCTATTATGTCGAGGCGCTGACGCAGGAGCTGGCCGACAAGGCGTGGGCGCTGATCGGTGAAGTCGAGGCGCTCGGCGGCATGACCAAGGCGGTCGAGAGCGGCATGCCCAAGCTGCGCATCGAGGAAGCCGCCGCCGCCAAGCAGTCGGCGGTCGACCGCGGCGAGACCGTCGTCGTCGGCGTCAATAAATACGCGCCCGCGAGCGACGACGCGATCGATATCATGGACGTCGACGCCGAAGCGGTGCGCGACAGCCAGATCGCGCGGCTGACGACGCTGCGCGCGGGCCGCGACGATGCGCGGGTCAAGGCGGCGCTGCAGGCGCTCCGTGACGGCGCGGCGGGCGATGCCAACTTGCTGGCGCTGGCAGTCGAGGCGGCGCGGGCGCGCTGCACGCTCGGCGAGATATCGAGCGCGATGGAGGACGTGTTCGGGCGGCACTTCGCGGTCGTCAAGATGGTCAGCGGCTTCTACGGCGAGGCCTATGGCGGCGACCCCGGCTTTGCGCGTGTCCAGGCCGGCATCGCCGCGTTCGAACAGCGTAAGGGCCGCCGCCCGCGGGTGCTGATCGCCAAGATGGGCCAGGACGGCCACGACCGCGGCGCCAAGGTAGTAGGCAGCGCCTTCGCCGATCTGGGCTTCGAGGTCACCGTCGGGCCGCTGTTCCAGACACCGTCCGAGACCGCGACGCTGGCGGATCAGCTCGATGTCGACATCGTCGGCGCGTCGAGTCTGGCTGCGGGGCACAAGTCGCTTATCCCCGAACTGATTGCGGCGCTGATGGCAGCCGGACGCGGCGACATCCGGGTGATCGCGGGGGGTGTCATTCCGGCGCAGGATTACGACTTCCTGCGCGCTGCCGGGACTGCGGCGATTTTCGGTCCCGGGACGAACATCGTTGCGAGCGCGGCGGAGCTGCTGCGGCTGCTCGGGCATAATCTGCCGCCGGAGGGGCTGGACGAGGCGGCGGAGTAGGCGTTATAACGTGTGTTGACACAGAAAAACTGCTGTTGTAACCACTGTTGTACAGGAGCAGTCAGATGATACACACCAAGATCAGCGCAATCGGCAA
>CAXTTR010000195.1:668-6076 GCA_964247215.1 uncultured Sphingomonadaceae bacterium | reverse complement strand
CATTTGGCGGCCGGCAACGCCGCGAGTTTCGGGATGGCTGCAGCTGGTCAGACTGCAGGCTTGCTTCATGATATCGGCAAATCCTCGACAGCCTTTCAAGCCTATATAGCTGGCCACGGACCGAGTCCGGACCATTCGACCGCCGGCGCGGTGGTGGCGGTTGACCGTTACGGTGCAAGGTTCGGCCGCTTACTCGCTTTTGCGATTGCCGGGCATCATGCCGGTCTCGCGGACGGCGCGGAAAGCCTGACCAACCGCCTCGCCGCTGCCGATAGGTTGCCGGGTTACGGCGATTGGCAGCGGTATACGGGCGAACTGCCGAGCTTGGCCGCTTTGACCGCCGAGGCGACGATCAGCCGCTCGCCCGAGCCGGGCTTCGCCTGGTTCTTCCTGACCAGAATGCTGTTTTCGGCGCTGGTCGATGCCGACTTTATCGCTACCGAGGCGTTTTACGCTCAGGCTGCCGGCGAGGTAAAAGCGCGCGGCAGCTTCCTGCAAATTTCCGAACTGCGTGACCGCTTGGCGGTTGCGATGACAGCAAAGCGCGCGGGCGCTGCCGATACCGCGGTCAACCGCCTGCGCGCCGAAGTTCTCGATCATGCGCTCGCCCGTGCGACGCTGGCACCTGGCCTGTTCACGCTGACGGTGCCGACCGGCGGCGGCAAGACGCTGGCGTCGCTGTCGTTCGCGCTCGAACACGCGGTCCGCCACGGCCTGCGCCGGGTGGTCTACGTCATCCCGTACACCTCGATCATCGAACAGACCGCGGCGGTGTTCCGCGAAGCGCTCGATGCCGACGACGATATCCTCGAGCATCACGCCAGCTTCGAATGGGACAAGCCGGGAACCGACGCTGAGGGACGCGAGGCACAAGCCAAGCTGCGCCGGTCGGCCGAGAACTGGGACGCGCCGATCATCGTCACCACGGCGGTGCAGTTCTTCGAAAGCCTGTTCGCGGCGCGGACTTCACGGTGCCGCAAGCTGCATAACCTTGCCGGAGCGGTGATTGTCCTCGACGAGGCGCAGACGCTGCCCACCGCGTTGCTGCGCCCCTGCCTCGCGGCGATCGACGAGTTGGCTCGTAATTATGGCGCGAGCGTCATCCTGTGCACCGCGACCCAGCCGGCGCTGCGCCGGATCGACGATGCGCTGCCCGTGGCCTGGGCACTCGCGGTCGACGATAGCCGCGAACTCGCGCCCGATCCGCGCCGCCTGTACGATCGGCTCAAGCGGGTGACCATCGAGCGCCTGCCCGAGCCGGTCACCGACGCCGTAGTCGCGGCGCGGTTCGCCGAAGCGCCGCGGATGCTGTGCATCGTCAACAGCCGCGCGCACGCCCGCGAGCTGTTCGAAGCGATCCGTGACCAGCCCGGCGCGCGGCACCTGACGACGCTGATGTGCGCCGCACATCGACAGGAAGTGCTCGCCGGCATCCGCAGCGATCTTGACGCCCAAATACCGGTCCGCGTCATCGCCACGTCGCTGATCGAGGCCGGGGTCGACGTCGATTTTCCCGAGGTCTGGCGGGCGATGACCGGGCTCGATTCGATCGCGCAGGCGGCGGGACGCTGCAACCGCGAGGGGCGGCTCGATCAGGGCCGCGTCGTCGTCTTCGAGCCCGCCGGCCGGCCGCCGCCGCGCGCCTTCGCGGCGACCACGGCGGCGACGCGCGCGATCATGCGGCGGCACGGCGACCTGCTCGGCCTCGACGCGATCAAGGAATATTTCAGCGAACTGTATTTCACTTATGGTCCAAAGCGACTCGATGCCGCGAGGCTCGACGGCGACCCGTACGAGATCATGAAGGCCATTGGCGACACCGGGAACAGGATGAACTTCCCGTTCGCCACCATCGCCCGCGCTTTCCGGATGATCGACGAAGTGATGGTGCCGGTGCTGATCCCGTATGACGAGACGGCGCGGGGACTGTTGCGCGACCTCGCCGCGACTCCCGATCGCCCGCCGGTCAGGGTGCTTCGGGGGCTGCAGCGCTATACCGTTCCCGTGCCCGATACTGTGCGCCGTGCGCTGGTCGATGCCGGGAATGCCGCCGTTGTCGGTCCGGTAAAGGACGGCTCGCCGTTCGTCGTGCTGACCAACGAGGCGATGTACGGCAGCGATGCGGTCGGGCTGAGAATCGACGATCCAGGCTTCCGCTCCAGTGAAAGCATGTATTATGACCCGTAACGACCGGGGGGTTGGCCGAGCATGGGCTATGGAGTTCGTCTGCGCGTCGGGGGCGAGCGCGCGTGCTTCACGCGGCCCGAGATGAAGGTCGAGCGGGTCTCGTACGACGTGATGACGCCATCGGCGGCGCGCGGCATCCTCGAGGCGATCCACTGGAAACCGGCGATCGTCTGGGTCGTCGACCGCATCCATGTCCTGAAGCCGGTCCGCTTCCAGTCGTTCCGCCGCAACGAGGTCGGCGCGAAGATCCCCGCCGAGAACGCCCGGCGCGCAATGGTCCGCGGCAGCACCGCCGGGCTCGGCCTTATCGTCGAGGATGTGCGCCAGCAGCGCGCGATGACGATGCTGGTCGATGTCGACTACGTCATCGAAGCGCATTTCGACCTGACCGCCCGCGCCGAACCCGACGACACCGCCGCCAAGCACGCCAGCATGTTCAACCGCCGCGCCGCCAGCGGCCAGTGCTTCCACCGCCCGTGCCTCGGCGTCCGCGAGTTCGCCGCCGAGTTCGACCTGATCCCCGAAAACGCCCGTTGCCACCGTCGGAGCTTGCCGGAGACGGCGTCCGCGACCTCGGCTGGATGACCTATGAACCGGGGTACACCGCCGAAGCGCCCGCCAGGTTCTTCCGCGCGCGGATGGAGGGCGGCGTCATCGACGTCGCCGCATGCCTCGCCGCAGGGATCACCGCGTGACCGTGCTGCAGTCGCTCGGCGGCTATTACGAGCGCATGGCGGCACGCGGCGAAGCCGAACCGCCCGGTTTCTCGCGCGAGAAGTTCGGCTGGTGCGTCGTACTCAGCGCGGACGGCAAGCCGGTCGATGTCGTCGACCTGAACGATCATTCGGGCAAGAAGCCCGTGCCGCTGCTGATCGACGTGCCGGCGGGCGTCAAGCGTACCGTTGCCATCCTGCCAAATCTGTTCTGGGACAAATCGGCCTATTCGCTCGCTCGTACGGCTGGGATTGGCAAGCGCTCCGCCGGGGAGCATGACGCTTTCAAGGCGGCAAACCTCGCGGCGATTGCGGGCAGCAACGACGTCGGCCTCGGCGCTTTCCGCCGTTTTCTCGAAAGCTGGACACCTGCACGGTTCGACGATCCGCCGTTCCGCGCGGAGATGCTCGACGCCAACATCCTGTTCAGGCTCGACGGCGACCGGGTCTATCTCCACGACCGTGTCGCCGCACGGGCGGTGGTCGATGCCCGCGCCGGCGGCGGCAGCGACGCTGCACCGTGCCTCGTCACCGGTGCGATGCTGCCGCCCGCCCGGCTCCACCGCTCGATCAAGGGGGTGGAAGGGGCGCAGACCGCCGGGGCCGCGCTGGTCTCGTTCAACCTCGAAGCGTTCACATCGTACGGCAAGGCGCAGGGAGCGAACGCGCCGACGTCGGAGGCGGCTGCTTTCCGCTACGCCGCCGCGCTCAACCGGCTGCTCGACCGCGGCAGCCGCAACCGGCTGCGGATCGGCGACATGACGGTCGCATTCTGGGCCGACGCCGGCGGCGAGCCCGACTCCGCCAAGCGCGAACTGCAAGCGTCCGCGTCGGAAAGCCTGTTCGCCGATATCTTCGACCCGCCGACCGATGTGCAGGAGTCGGCGCAGCTCAGCACCGCGCTGGCCAAGCTCGCCGCGGGCCGGCCGGTCGCCGAGCTGCGCGCCGATGTCGATCCGGCGACCAGACTCCACGTCCTGGGTCTGTCGCCCAACGCCGCGCGGCTGTCGGTACGACTTTGGCTAACCGAGGGTATCGGCGAACTGGCGGCGCGGCTGGCGCAGCATTATGCCGACCTCAGCATCGAGCCCCAGCCGTGGCGCAGCGAACCCGCCGTGCGCTGGCTGCTCGTCCGCACGGTCGCGGCGCAGGGTAAGTTCGAGAACGTGCCGCCATTCCTCGCGGGCGAGGTCACCCGCGCGGTGCTGACCGGCGCGCCGTATCCGCAGTCGCTGCTCGCCGCCGCGGTCATGCGGCTGCGCGCCGGCGACGATCCCGGCACCGGCTGGCACGCCGCCGCGATCAAGGCGTGCATCAACCGGCGCGCCCGCGCTCGTCATCATCCCCAACCGCCGCCGACCCAGGAGACCATGCCAGTGAGCCTCGAACGCGAGCATCCCAACTCCGCCTACCAGCTCGGCCGGCTGTTCGCGGTTTACGAGGTCGCGCAACGCGCCGCGCTCGGCATGAAGGTCAACTCGACGATCCGCGACAAGTATTTCGGCGCGGCATCGGCGAGCCCGGCAAGCGTCTTCCCGCTGCTGATCAATAACGCGCAGAATCATCTCGCCAAGGTCCGCAAGCTCAAGCCGGGCTGGGCGGTCCTGATCGAGCGCGAGATCGACGAGATCGTCGGGCAGCTGCCGCCCGAGTTCAGCCGCTCGCTCAAGCTCGACGACCAGGGGCGGTTCGCCATCGGCTATTACCACCAGCGCGCCGCGAAGATCGGCGGCAAGCTCGCCGTCGACGAGATCGTTACGGCGGCCGACGAAGGGGAGACATTGAATGACCAATAGCCCGGCACTGACCCGCCGCCACGAGTTTGTCCTGCTGTTCGACGTCACCAACGGCAACCCGAACGGCGACCCCGATGCCGGCAACATGCCGCGGCTAGACCCCGAGACCAACCGCGGACTGGTCAGCGACGTCGCGCTTAAGCGCAAGATCAGGAACTACGTCGCGCTGGCGAAAGGCGACGTGCCGGGGCACGAAATCTACATGCGCGACGGCGCGACGCTCAATGTCGAACACAAACGTGCCTATGCTGCGCTCGAACCCGGTGTCACCAAGGACGAAGACTTCAAAAAAGGTCCCAAGGACCCGGTCAAGGCCGACGCGCTGACCCGCTGGATGTGCGACAACTTCTACGATATCCGCACTTTCGGCGCGGTGATGTCGACCGGCGTCAACGCGGGGCAGGTCCGCGGCCCGGTGCAGCTGTCGTTTGCCAGTTCGGTCGAACCGATCCTGCCGCTCGAAATCTCGATCACCCGGCTAGCCGCAACGACGGTCGCCGACAACGAGGCTAAGGGCGGCCGAACGATGGGGCGCAAGCACATCGTGCCCTACGGCCTATACCGTGCGCACGGCTATGTCTCGGCCTCGCTCGCCTCGCATCCGGTCAAGGGGACCGGCTTCACCGACGCCGACCTCGACCTGCTGTTCGACGCGCTGGTCGACATGTTCGACCACGACCGCTCGGCAGCGCGCGGCGAGATGGCGACGCGC
>CAXTTR010000195.1:0-658 GCA_964247215.1 uncultured Sphingomonadaceae bacterium | reverse complement strand
TCGTTGTCGATCGTCAGCTCGCCAGGGCCCGCCGCGCCGCGCTTCGTGACGACGCTCGGCAACGCCCGCGCGCAGTCGCTGTTCGTCCGCGTCACGGTGCAGCGCGCCCACGCCGGCTCGGTCCAGCCGATCGGCGCACCCGCGACCGACAACTGGCCGGTCGCGCGCGCCTACAGCGACTATGCGGTCACCGTCGACCGCGCCGGGCTGCCCGACGGCATCGAAATCGTCGAGCGCTAGCGGGGTGATCGCCCTCGATCCCGCGACCGAGGACGCGTTGATCCCGCTGTCGGCGCTGCAGCATCAGCTGTTCTGCTCGCGGCAGTGCGCGCTGATCCATGTCGAGGGACTGTGGGCCGAGGACCGGGCGACTGCGGAGGGACGGGTGCTGCACGACCGCGTCGACGCTGGCAAGCCCGACCGCCGTCCGGGAGTCCGCGTCGTCCGCTCGATGGCGATCCGCAGCTTGGCGCTCGGGGTCACCGGCAAAGCCGACGTCGTCGAGTTGCACGGCATCCCGCCGCAGCCGTACCCGGTCGAGTACAAGCGCGGCCGTCCCAAGGCGCACCGCGCCGACGAGGTCCAGCTGTGCGCGCAGGCGATCTGCCTCGAGGAGATGTTCGACGTCCGCGTCCTCGAAGGCGCGCTATTCTATGGG
>CAXTTR010000194.1:0-6096 GCA_964247215.1 uncultured Sphingomonadaceae bacterium | reverse complement strand
CGACATGGCGGCTCATCACCCCCGTAATCGCGATCAGCCCGATATTCTGGCTGAACGAGGTATTGGGCATCGCGCCGAACACCGCGGCGAGCGCCGTTCCGACGCCGTCGGCGCACGTCGCGCCGATCAGCTCGCGGTCGGTCGCCGGGCGTCCGGCGGTGCCCTCGCAGATCGCCGAGACGTCACCGATCGACTCGATCGCCGATATGAACCCCATCAGGCAAAAGCCGGTGATCGCCGACGCCGACACCGCAAAGCCGAAGTGGAACGGCGACGGCAGCATGACCCAGCCCGCGCTGCCCACCGCGGCCAGCGACACACGACCCGTCACTACCGCAACGGCATATCCCGCCAGCAGCCCGAGCAGCACCGCGGCGGTCGACCAGATGCCGCGCGCGAAGAAGCTCAGCCCGAGCGTCGTCGCCACGACCACCCCGGCGAGCAGCCAGCTCGCGCCGGCACCGTAGGCCGGGGTACCCTGCGCGGGCACCCCGCCCGCCGCGTACTGGACGCCGATCCGCATCAGCGACAGCCCGATCATCAGCACCACCAGCCCGGTGACCAGTGGCGGCAGCGCGAAGCGGATACGCCCGACGAAAAAGCTCAGCCCGGTATGCAGCAGCCCGCCGCACAGTGCCGCGGTGGTCAGCTGCGCCATTGCCGCGACGCCGTGCCCGGCGACAATCGGGATCATCACCGGCAGAAAGGCGAAACTCGTGCCCTGCACGATCGGCAGCCGCGCCCCGACCGGACCGAACCCGATCGTCTGCAGCAACGTCGCGACGCCGGCGAACAGCATCGACATCTGGATCAGATAGATCAGCTCGCGCGTATCGGGCGAGCCGAAGCCGAACCCGGCAGCACCCGCCACGATGATCGCCGGGGCTAGATTGCTGACGAACATCGCCAGCACGTGCTGGATGCCGAGCGGGACGGCGACTGCGAAGCCAGGGAAATAGTTCGGATCGCGCGCTTGTGCGGGGGTCATGCTGCCGGGGTAACGGCGGCTGTCGGCGCCGTTAATCGCAAGCGGCGGCGGGCTCTTTTCCATCAGATCAGGCCCTTTAAGCGCGCCAGCGAGCGGGTCGCGGCGCGCCGGATGTCGCCCCGGCTGGCCTGCACCAGCTCGCCGTCCGCAACCACCGCGCGGCCTTCGACAAAGACATCGCGGGCACCGCCGGGCGGGCACAGGATCAGCGCCGCGACCTGATCCCATGCACCGAGCGAGTTCATATCGGACATGTCCCAGACCGCGATGTCGGCGCGCTTGCCCGGCTCGATCACGCCGCAGTCATTGCGTCCAAGGACCGCCGCGCCGCCGCGGGTGGCAAGGAACAGCGCGTCGCGCGGGTCGAACGCGTCCGGTCCGCCGACGGCACGCTGAAGCAGCAGCGCCTGCCGTGCCTCGTGAAGCAGATTGGCGCTGTCGTTCGACGCCGAGCCGTCGACGCCGAGCCCAAGCGGCATGCGCTGCTCGAACATCGACCTCAGCGGCGCGATTCCCGAGCCGAGGCGGCAGTTCGAGCAGGGACAGTGCGCGATGCCGGTCTGCGTTCGTGCGAACAGCGTAATCTCATCGGCGTTGAGCTGGACACAGTGCGCGAGCCAAACATCGGGCCCGGTCCAGCCGAGGCTGTCGGCATAGTGCCCCGGACGGCAGCCGAACTTCGCCAACGAGAATGCCACATCGTCGGCGTTTTCGGCCAAATGCGTGTGCAGCATGACCCGCTTGTCACGCGCCAGCAGCGCCGCATCGCGCATCAGGCCTTGGCTGACCGAAAACGGCGAGCATGGCGCGACGCCGACGCGCACCATCGCTCCGGCGCTGGCGTCGTGAAAGCGATCGATAACGCGGATAGTGTCGTTGAGGATCGCGGCCTCGCTCTCGACGAGGCTGTCCGGGGGCAGGCCGCCGGCGCTCTCGCCGACGCTCATCGACCCGCGAGTGGGATGGAAACGGATGCCAATGCCGTGCGCCGCGGCGATGCTGTCATCGAGTGTGACGCCATCCGGAAACAGATAAAGATGGTCTGAGCTGAGCGTACAGCCCGACAGCACCAGCTCCGCCAACCCGAGCTGCGTCGCGGCGAATACATCCTCGGGGCGGTAGCGCGCCCAGATCGGGTATAGCCGCTTGAGCCAGTGGAACAGCGACGCGTTCAACGCACCCGGCAGAGCGCGGGTCAGCGACTGGAATAGGTGATGGTGCGTATTGACGAGGCCGGGCGTGACCACACAGCCGCTGGCATCGATGACGGTGTCGGCCGCGTCGATCTGCACGGCCAAGTCCGCGGTGCGCCCGACCGCTTCAATAACTCCATCCCGGAACGCGACCGCGCCGTCCGCGATCTCCTGCCGCGCATCGTCGATACAGACGAGGACGTCAGCGTTGCGGATGGCGGTCAGGCTCACTGCGGCACGTGCGCCTCGTAGCGGTCCCAATGCGTCGTCAGCTCGTCGATTACTGTCGAGCCGACGAGGTACAGGCTTTCGAGCGCCGCGTGCATGCCCGAATAACCCTCGTTTTCGCGCAGCAGGTATTGCGCCGCGGTCACGCCGGGCGGCGGCATGGTGAAGTTGCTGCCGGCGCGCAGCACCATGAAGCGCTGCTTGTCGACACGTCCGACGCGGTCGAGATATTCGATCGCCTGAAACGTTCCGGTTTCCTCCATCGCCGAGGTGACGAACTCGCCCTTGCCGCCGGTCCAGTAATGCACCCAGTCGTTTGCCCAGGCGGTCATCAGGCTGCCGTGCCAGAAGGTCATCGCCGCGAGCTGATCGCCCTTGAGCACGAACGGCGGGCGCTGCGCCATTGGCTGGCCGGTATAGCGGGCGCGCTCCGCCGCGATCGCCGAATCGTCGGGCAGCTTGCTATCTTTGGTCAGCGCATAGGCCCAGTCGCGCAGCCCGGCGTTGAGCTCGAACACCTCGCCGTGCGGGTCGGGCGGGCGCGGGTCGTTCGGACCCTTGCGGCCGCGCGGGAAATAGCCCGACTTCCAGTCCGCAGGGATTTCACGCGCGTCGATCTCGTGCGCGAGGTCGCCGTCGACCAGAAAGCGCGCCCACGCCGCCGAGCCGATCGAGGCATGCACTGGATTGATCCCGGCAATGCCGGCGACCAGCCAATAGGCATGCGACAGATCGAACCGCGGATCGAGCCCGAGCGCCATCGTGGCGGTCGCCGACCGCGCCGTGCCGACGCCGGTCACTACGCCGAGGATCTGCGTCTCGGGGTTGTAAAGCAGGTCGTGGTACGATTGCGGAAAGGCAATCCGGGTATTGAGGTGCCGCCGCTCTTTCCACAGCTGGAACTCGCCCGGCGTATCGCCCGCATCCTCGCCGATCTCGAACATCGTGACGATCACCGCGCGAACGGGAAGGTGCGCCGCGCACGGACCACCAGGCGTGCAGGCCTGAACGGCGCGAACCAGCCCCGCCGTGACGGATGGCACGGCAGCGGCGCTTGCCGCCGCCGAACATAGCGCCGCAACCGTCGCCGTGCGCTTCAGCCAGCGTATGAGCCGGATGTGTTTCACGATCGATAAGCTCCAGCTACGAGAGCGAATGTCTGCTCCGTCTGTTCTCGTCATTCACGCGAACGCGGAATCCATGACCTCGAACCTCGAACCTCGAAGGTCTAAGGCCATAGACTCCCGCGTTCGCGGGAATGACGAACCGAACTCAAGACGTCTGAGGCCACCCTAGAATTTATAGCTCACGCTTGCCTGAAAGCTTCGTGGCTTCTCGGGGAGCGCAATGGTCGAGCCGAACAGTTCGGTGAAATTTGCCCGGAAGTAGGTCGCATCGGTGGCGTTCTTGACGACGACACGGAATAGCCAGTTGTCGCGCGTGTACGATGCGCTGAGGTCGAGCAGCGTATACGCCGGCAGCCGCACGACCCGCGATTGGCCCGAGAACACCGACTGCACATGAACGATGCTGCCGCTGAGCGCGATGCCGTTGTCGAAACCGTAGGTCGCCGTCGCCGATTCGAGGTTGGTCGGAATACCTTGGCGGCGTGAGGCTTCCCTGTTGGGGATCAGCACCAGACCCTCGAGCTGGCCGCCTTGGTACAGCGACGGGTCCTTGACGTTGACGAGGTCCTGGATGCCGAAGAAGCTGAAAGTTGAGCCATTATCGATCGACGTCAAATTATACACGCGCGTGTTGGTGTAGGCACCGGTCACGAGCAGGTGACGGTCGACCGACCAGCGGACCTCCGCTTCGGCACCGTCGGTTTCGACGGCCTGATTGACGGTGATCGACTGGATGTTGTGGTCGGTCCGGGTCTGCTTATAGACCGACACTGCGGCATACAGCCGGCCGTTGAGCCAGCTGCCCTTGATGCCGCCCTCGTACAGCTTTGACGCCGAGAGGAAGCCGTTGACCGCCTCCGGCGCGATTTCGGCACCCTGGCCGACGATCACCGTGGTCTGACGCGATGCCGTTACGTAGGGCCGCAAGCCGAACGGCAGCTGGTACGACGCGCTGGCGTTCCACGACCAGCCGCCCTGGTGCCCCGATGCAGAAACGATCGCGGGTAGCCGATCCATCAACGCCGGGGTGTAAGCCGAGGTGACGTCGATGTGATCGTAGCGGCCGCCGAGGATGACATCGAGGCCAAAGTTGAAATCGAGATCGACGAGTGCAGCCGCCCCGAGGTCGGTATAATGGCCGCGCAGATAATCCGAGTAGTTGCAGTTGCACTGCGTCGACAGCAGCCGGGTCGATGCCGGCGTGTAATCCTGGCTCAGGTCGACCCGGTTGAACTCCTCGACGTTGAAATCGTCGCCGTAGTGGAAGTGCGTGTAACGGATGGACGGCGACAGCTGCAGCTCGAACTTGCCGGCATCGGTCTTCCAGGTTTTGTCACCGACGATCTTGTCTTCGAGCACGAACGAGTCGACGAACTGCGAGAAGCCGTAGGCGTTCTCGTTGCGGTTATGGGTTCCATCGTAGAAAATCTGATTTTTGATCTCGAGCCCATCGTCGCTCTTGAAGATTGCGTCGAAATAGCCGGTCAGCTGCTTGTTTTTCAGGAAGTCGTTCGGCCCGGTCAGCGTGTCCTTGCGGCTGAGCGTTGTCGTGCCCGGATTGACCAGCGCCAGCTGGGGATAGCTGGCCTTCAAACAGGCATCGGTGAAGGCGGAGGCGAGCACACTCGGGGCCGCAGTGCCCGCCGCGCAACCGAATGTCCCAAAAATCGATAGGCCCTTGCCGCCATTGGCCGCGAGCGCCTCCTCGCGTGAAATCTTGCCGTCGCCGCTGGTGTCCAGCGGCTGCGCGCTGCCGGTCAGATAGGTACCGTGGTCGACCAGCGCCTGCGTCAGGCGGTTCCAGCCGCCGTTTTGCTGGCCGTCGTACTTCTGGTACATGCCGCCGAACTCGATCCGCAGATGGTCGGTGATCTGGTTGTCGAACGCACCCTGCAAAATAACGTCGCGGGTCGACATATTGCGATAGAAGCTGCCCGAGTCCTCGATCTCGGCGAACAGGCTATAGCCGAACTCCATCTTGCCGAGTTTGAGCGGACCGCGAATTTGACCCTTGAAGTCGTTATAGCTCCAGCTGCCGCCAGTATACTCGAGCGAGCCTTGAGCGTGGTCGAGCAGCACGCCGTCTTTGACCCGCGCCGATTTCGGCACGAAGTTCATGTAGCCGCCAGTCTTCGACGGGCCGAAGATCGGCGAGGCCGGACCGCGGACGATGTCGATGCGCTCCGACGCGCCGATCGGCGTCGGATAGTTGCCGGCGTTGTCGAGCCGCCGGACCCCGCGAAAGTAAACTTCGCCGGGCGTGCCGCGGATGTCGAGCGCGCCGCCGACGCCGAAGAACGAGTTGGTAAAGGTGCCGGGGGCCTGCGCGACAAGATCGTAGATGTCGGTGATGCCGAACCGCTCGATCTGGTCGCTGCTGATCGTCGAGGCCGAGCGCGGCGTCTCGACCAATGTCTTGCCGAAGCCGAAAATGGAGCCAACGTCCTTGTTCGGCAACGCGTTAAGCGAGCCGGTAACGACGATATCGGTGTCCGGCGCTGATGCCGCGGCAGGTATCGCCGCCTCTGCGGCCGGAGCCTCAGCCCGTGCCGGAGTGGTC
>CAXTTR010000193.1:0-6124 GCA_964247215.1 uncultured Sphingomonadaceae bacterium | reverse complement strand
GCCAGCGCCGAGCGCTACCAGGGCATTGTGCCGCTCGAAGGCGCGTCGCTCGCCGACGCGGCCGAGGGCTATTTCACCAACTCCGAGCAGCTGCCGACGTTCGTCAAACTGGCGATCGGCGGCGACGCGGCGACCGGCTGGGTCGGCGGCGGGCTGCTGGTTCAGCACCTCGCGCGCAGCGAGATCGGCGGCGAACGGCTGAGCCTCGCCGATCTGCACCCCGACTGGCAGCATGTGCTGGCGCTGACCTCGACGATGACCGACGCGGAACTGACCGACTTGTCGCTGTCGGAGGAGACGCTGCTGTGGCGGCTGTTCCACGAGGAAACCGTGCGGGTGTCGCCCGGCCCTGCCCCGACACGGGGCTGCCGCTGCACGCTGGCGCACATCCGCGAGGTAATCGAAAGCTTCCCCGCCGCCGACCGCGCCGACATGGCGGACGACGACGGGCACATCAAGGTCGACTGCGCCTTCTGCGCGCGGCACTTCCTGGTCGACGTCTAGGCGCGCAGTTTCCGTCGCGAGCGCAGGGCAGCGCCGGTCAGCGCAAAGCCTGTGAGCAGCAGTGCCCAGCTTGCCGGTTCAGGTACCGCCGCACTGGGTGTGATCGAGAAGTCGGTCGCATTGAGCGCGCCCGAAGTGACCATCGTCTGTCCGGTCGACGTATCCTGGCGCGAGTAGGTAAAGGACGTCCTGGACGTGAAATCTTTGTCGAACGTCACAGCATAGGGCGTATCGCTACTTACCAGTGGTAAGTGCAGCGCCCGGAGAGCCGTGAACTCTGCTTCGATACGATCTGATATGGTTAGCCCGCCCTGCTGCAGCTGATCCACGGCATATTCGTCACTGCCCGACGTGAAAAGTGGTCCGCCGTACTGATCAGCCGTCAGGGCGTAGCCGGTCTGCTCGCTGCCGTCGTAAACGCCGGCGAAATTCAGGCTATGGCCGTCTATCGTCAGCACCGCCGAAACTGGCGACAGTACGACCCGGGGGGCGAAATCAACCTGCTGCGAGCCGATATATCGCGTGCCGCCGTAGGTCGACCCGCTGCCGCCCGACCCACCGCCGCCAACGCCGAACGAGCCGCGATCGGTGTCGACGCGAAACACCAGCGTAAACGGGTCGCCCGCTGCTGCCGTGCCGAACACTCCCGAGCTGTCGAGAATACTCCCGACGGTGCCGTGATAGGTGTAGTCGCCGACAACGGCTTGCGCCGGTACTGCCAGCCCTGAGACGAGCGCCGCCGCACAGATCGAATGATGTCTGGCATTCATTACAGCCTCCGCAAGTCTTACCCACGCTGAACAGCACAGTGCTTCAACTCAGCTGCGACAATCCATACAAACCAGGGCGCTTGCTGAGGTTCCCTAGAAAGCGGGATGTCCGTGCATCGCCAGCTCGACACCGTGTCGATCAACCCCATCATCCAAAGCTCACCACCGCCTAGACTGCTGTTTGCATCCTCCACTCACAATCACTAGCTCACGCCGCATGCCTTCTACCCCCCTCGCTGTCATCCTGCTCTCCGGCGGGCTCGACTCGACGACCGTCGCTGCCATCGCCCGCGAGCGCGGCTTCCGGCTGCTGGCGTTGACGATCGATTATAACCAGCGCCACCGGATCGAGCTCGAGGCGGCGGCGCGCGTCGCGAACCTGTACGCCGAGCGCCACATCGTGCTGCCGCTCGACCTGCGCGGCTTTGGCGGCTCGGCGCTGACCGGCGATATCGCGGTGCCGAAGGGCGGCGTCGAGCCGGGCATTCCGGTAACCTACGTTCCCGCACGCAACACGATCTTCCTGTCGGTGGCGCTCGGCTGGGCCGAGGCGGCGGGGGCGCGCGACCTGTTCATCGGGGTCAACGCGCTCGACTATTCGGGCTACCCCGACTGCCGCCCCGAGTTCATCGCGGCATTCGAGGCGCTGGCCAACATTGCCACAGCCGCCGGTGACGGGGGTACGAAGTTCACCGTCCACACCCCGCTGGCAGCAATGACCAAGGCAGACATCGTGCGCGAGGCAGCACGGCTGAACGTCGACCTCGGGCTGACGTGGAGCTGCTATGACCCGACGCCTGCCGGACGGCCCTGCGGCGAGTGCGACTCGTGCCGCCTGCGCGCCAAGGGCTTTGCCGAGGCGGGGGTCGCCGATCCGGCGCTATGACCTACGCGGTCAAGGAACTCTACGTCACGCTACAGGGCGAAGGCGCGCAGACCGGATGCCGCGCGGTGTTCCTGCGCTTTGCCGGCTGCAATCTGTGGAGCGGGCGCGAGGCCGACCGCGCCGCCGCGGTATGCAGCTTCTGCGACACCGATTTTGTCGGCACCGACGGACCCGGCGGCGGCAAGTTCCGGGAGGCCGCCGACCTCGCGGCTGCTGTCGTTGCGGCATGGGGGCCGGTATCCGCGCACCGTCTCGTGATCTGCACTGGCGGCGAGCCATTGTTGCAGCTCGACACAACCCTGATCGAGGCGCTGCACGCGCACGGCTTCGCGGTCGGCATCGAGACCAACGGTACGCAGGCGGCACCGGCCGGGCTCGACTGGATTTGCGTCAGCCCAAAGGCGGACGCTCCGCTGTTGCTCACCGCGGGCAATGAACTCAAGCTGGTCTATCCGCAGCCACTCGCGCCGCCCGAGCGCTTCGAGGGCCTCGCGTTCGAACACTTCTTCCTGCAGCCGATGGACGGCCCGGCGCGCGAGGCGAACACTTACGCAGCTATCGCCTATTGCCTGGCGCACCCGCGCTGGCGGCTCGGGCTGCAGACGCACAAGCTGACCGGGCTGCCCTAACGATCCTCCCCGCCTTCGGGGAGGATCAAGTCACCCCCGCCCGCGATACGGCTGCACCCCCTGCTCGGGTATCCACACGCCTGCTGGCGGCTCGCCCGTCTGCCAGAACACGTCGATCGGGATACCGCCGCGCGGGTACCAGTAGCCGCCGATGCGGAGCCAGTGCGGGGCCATTTCGCGGACCAGCCGCAGACCGATGCCGACGGTGCAGCTCTCGTGGAAAGCGGCGTGATTGCGGAAGCTGCCGAGGAACAGCTTGAGCGACTTCGACTCGACAATGGTCGCGGCGGGGACATAGTCGATCACGAGATGCGCGAAGTCGGGCTGGCCGGTCACCGGGCACAACGAGGTGAACTCGGGCGCGACGAAGCGCACGAGGTAGCGCTCGTCCGGGTACGGGTTGGGCGGATAGTCGAGCGTCGCGGCATCGGGCGAGGCGGGCAGCGCGCTCGGCTGGCCGAGGTGGGTGAGGTCGGTCATAGGCCCCGATAATGCGCTGCGCCAAGCGCCGTCAAATCAGCCGCTGACAAGCCCCGCGCCCGCCGCTATGCGGGGCGCTTCACTGCACGCGCGAGGAGCAGAGCATGACCCCGTTGGTAACGACCGAGTGGCTGGCGGCCGAGCTCGGCAAGAGCGATCTCCGGGTTGTCGACGCGTCGCTGCCCGGTGCCGGCGAGATCGGCGATATGCGCGCCGCGTTCGAGGCGGGGCACATCCCGGGCGCGGTGTTCCTCGACCTCGACGAGCTTGTCGATAGCGCCAATCCGGTGCCGCACATGCTGCCGCCGCCGGAGAAGTTCGCCAGCCGGATGCAGGCGATGGGCCTCGGCGACGGCAGCCGTATCGTCGTGTACGACAACTCGCCGGTGCACTCGTCGGCGCGCGCGTGGTGGATGCTCAACCTGTTCGGTGCGCACGAAGTCGCCATCCTCGACGGCGGTTGGGCGAAGTGGCAGGCCGAAGGCCGCGCGGTCGAGTCGGGCAAGCCCGTGGTGCGCCACCGCCACTTCACCGTCTGGGCCGACACCAAGAACGTCCGCACGCTGGCGCAGATGGCCGACAATCTTAAGACCCGCGCCGAGCAGGTCGTCGACGCGCGTCCCGCCGGGCGCTTCGAGGGTACCGTGCCCGAACCGCGCGAGGGTCTGCGCAGCGGCCACATGCCCGGCGCGCGCAACCTGCCCGCGAACGAGCTGTTCAACGCCGACGGTACCTGGAAGCAGGGTGACGCGCTGCGCACCGCCTTCACCGCCGCCGGGGTCGATCTCGACAAGCCGATCGTCACCACCTGCGGCTCGGGAATCACCGCCGCCGTTTTGGCGTTCGGCGCGGCGCTGCTCGGCGCGAAGCAGGTCGCGCTTTACGACGGCAGCTGGTCCGAATGGGGCGCGCAGGCGAACACGCCGGTGGTGACAGGAGCCGCGTGAGCGGGCACGACGAGGCTGCGCCGGACGGAGCAACGCCCGGCCAGCTTACCCCTGCCCTGTCGCCAACGACGCTGGTCCACGCCGGGCGGCGCGACGAGTGGACCCGCGGTCCGGACATGCGCGCCGGTATCGTCAATCCGCCAGTCTGGCATGCCTCGACGATCCTGTTCGACAATCTCGCCGCGCTCGATGCAGCGCGCAGCCAGCCCGATGCCGGGCTGTTCTACGGCCGCCGCGGGACGCCGACGACGTGGGCGCTTGAAGCCGCGCTGACCGAACTCGAGCCCGGCGCGGCGGGGACGCGGCTGTATCCGTCCGGCGTCGCGGCGATCGCGGCGGCGCTGCTGACGGTGCTCAAGGCGGGCGATCACCTGCTGATGGTCGACACCGCTTACGAGCCCTCGCGCTATTTCGCCGAGCGCACGCTGCGCCCGCTCGGCATCGCCACGACTTATTACGACCCGCAAATCGGCGCGGGCATTGCCGGACTGGTCCAGCCGAACACCCGCATGATCCTGCTCGAAAGCCCCGGCTCGCTGAGCTTCGAGATGCAGGACATCCCCGCCATCGTCGCGGTCGCCAAAGCGCACGGCATCGCAACCATCATGGACAACACCTGGGCGACGCCGCTGCTGTTCTCGCCGATTGCGCACGGCATCGATTTCAGCATGCAGGCGCTGACCAAGTACGTCGCCGGACACAGCGACGTGATGATGGGCTCGCTGACGGTCAACGCGGCGTGGTTCGAGCGGCTGAAAGCGCAAAGCTACCGGCTCGGTTTCTGCGTCGCGCCCGATGACGCGTACCTGACGCTGCGCGGCCTGCGCACGCTCGATGTCCGGCTGCGCCAGCAGGGCGCGAGCGCGCTCAAGGTGGCGCAGTGGCTCGAAACGCACCCGCTCGTCGACCGCGTGCTGCACCCGGCGCTGCCGTCGCACCCCGGCCACACGCTGTGGGCGCGCGACTTCCGCGGGGCCTCGGGGCTGTTCGGCTTTACGCTCAAGCACGGCAGCCGCGCGCATACGGCGGCGCTGATCGACTATCTCGACCACTTCGGCATCGGCTTTTCGTGGGGCGGGTATGAAAGCCTGATTTTGCCGGTGGAGTTGGCTGGGCTCCGGACGGCGAGCGCGGTGGCGTATCCGGGCAGTATTATCCGGCTAAGCATCGGGCTGGAGGACGCGGACGACCTGATCGCGGACTTGGCGCGGGGGCTGGAGCGGTACGGGGCGCAGTTTTGAGCTGGGCCGCCGGGCACAGGATTACAGCTAAGGTGATCTTCTTTACCGTGGTTGGCAGCTGCGTTCTGCTTGCGGCTATCGCTGCGGTGATCTCCACTATGCGCTTCGTCGATCGCTCAGTGTCAATCGACGGCATAGTCTCACGGCTCAACGCTGGTGGCAGCCACCCGCAGATCGACTTTACGACGCGAGATGGCCGTCCAGTGTCATACCCGCAGGGCGGACTGGTATTCGGGAAAGCGGCTGGCGATCACGTCCGCGTTAGATACGACGCCAGCGACCCGACAAAGGCGGGGCGATATCGACCAACGGTCAAGAGGCTTCGCTAAATATCTTCGGTCAATTGCTCGACGACAATCTCGAAAGTCTTGATCTTCGGCCACATCGCACGGCTACCGACCACTGACTCTTCCGAGACCATATTGATCGAATACTCCCGTCCGTGCGCGTCCTTGAACTGGCCTGCAGGTGAGTCCCACTGGCAGCAAGAGTGCCGTAAGCGGTTTAGACCCGCCACTTTAATCAGATACGCTTCAGCCGATGCCGCATACTGTCCGCTGACGCGGTAAGTCGCCCGCAACGGCTTTCCCTGACGCTCGGGAAGGTAGCGACACTCGATGTACTCGGCATGCGCGGGCTTCTTGTGTAGTTGCGCAAGGAAGTCTGC
>CAXTTR010000192.1:0-6200 GCA_964247215.1 uncultured Sphingomonadaceae bacterium | reverse complement strand
GTGGACCGCCAAGTGCAGGGAGATCCCACCGAAACACGTAACTACTTTGCTTGTCAGATGCATCTAGCCCCCGCTGCTCGCTGTTGGTGCAACCATGCGCTCGCGATCGAAGCCGCGGCTAGTGCCCTGTTTTTACGTTACGCCCGTACAAGAAACAGCAATGGACGGCAGCATGGCAAAACCATAGCCGGTAGCGGTCATGCAACTGGTAACCCTGTGAGCTGGCGCGCGTGTTCCGGCGGTATTGCCATCGCAGCCGGAGCGCTAGTCGTCGCTGCCGGGCTTCGTCCGGCCGGCACCACGGCGCATGTCCGCCCGCCCGCTTGGTCGCATGTAAGCGCTGCTGGGTCAGCCATGCCCGCAATGCTCGCCCAGTATTGCTCGCGCTGTCACAACAGCGACGACCGGGTCGCGAAGTTTTCGGTCGACGATCTGCGCGGCGACGACCTGTTGCGCGGCGCGCACGCGGACGAGTGGGAGAGGATTCTGCGCCGCACCAGCGCGGGCGAGATGCCGCCGCGCACCAAACCGCAGCCCGACACGGCAGCGCGCGCCGCCTTCGTCAGCTGGCTAAAGACCGCGCTCGACACTTATGCGACCACACATCCCGATCCGGGCCGCGCCACGTTGCGCCGCCTCAACCGGGTCGAGTACGCCAACGCCGTCCACGATCTGCTGGCGCTCGACGTCGATGTCAGCCGCGAGTTGCCGCAGGACAATTCGGGTTACGGGTTCGACAACATCGCCGACGTGCTCAGCGTCTCGCCGACACTGATGGACCGCTATGTCGCCGTCGCTGGCAAGGTCGGGCGCCTCGCGACGGGGCTGACCTCGCGGCGTGCGTTCGTCACCAGCTACGAGGTGCCCAAGGACGGCTCCGTGCTCAACGGCGGGCGGCCAGCATACAATGAGCGCGCCAGTGACGAGCTGCCGCTCGGCTCGCGGGGCGGCGGCGCAGTGCATTTCTATGCGCGCTACAATGCCGTCTACGAGGTCAGCGGCTACCTTAACGCCAACACCAATAACGAAAGCGACCGGCAAAGCGAGGACCGGGTCAGCGTCCGCGTGCCGCTGACCGCGGGCGCGCACGTTATCGGGCTATCGTTCCGCCGCCAGCTCGCGCCCGACGAGAGCATCCAGACGCTGCGCAACGACCTCGACAAGGTGCCGCTGCCGACTTCCGCGCCGGCGCAGCTGCCGCTCGACGTTTCGATCGACGGCGCGCGCATCCAGCAGACCAGCGTGCCGTCGTACCGGATGTCACCGCGCTATTCGCAGGCGAACTTCCCGCGCGACGTGCTGCAGATCGATGTCGCGGGGCCGTTCGACTCGAGCAACGCGGTCGATACGCCAAGCCGCAGGCGCATCTTCGTGTGCGAGCCGTCGCACGTCTCAGCCGAGACCGCCTGTGCGCGGCGTATCGTGGCTTCGCTGGCGCGCCGGGCCTATCGCCGCCCGGTCACCACCGCCGATCTCGCGCCCCTGCTGCGCCTTTACGCGGCCGAGCGCGCGCAGTCGGACTTCGAGCATGGCATCGAGGCCGCGGTCGAGGCGGTGCTCGTGTCGCCGCACTTCCTGTTCGTTGTCGAGCAGGACCCGAAGGACAGCGCGCCCGGCAGCGTCCACCGGATCAGCGATGTCGAACTCGCCTCGCGGCTGTCGCTGTTCTTGTGGAGCAGCATTCCCGATGAGACTCTGCTCAGGCTTGCGGAACGGCACCGGTTGAGCAAGCCGGGCGTCATCGATGCACAGATCGCGCGCATGCTCGCCGACCCGCGCAGCGCGGCGCTGACCAAGAACTTCGCCGGACAGTGGCTCTATCTGCGCAATCTCGACCAGCAGCGGCCCGACATTGCCGCGTTCCCGAAATTCGACACGCGCCTGCGCACCGCGATGGCGCAGGAAACCGAGATGTTTTTCAGCTACGTGCTGCAAACCAACCGCAGCGTGCTCGACTTCATCAGCGCCGACTATACCTTCCTCAATCACCGCCTCGCCGAGCATTACGGCATCGGCGGCGTCAACGGCACCGCCTTCCGGCGGGTCAGCCTCGACCCGGCGTCGCACCGCGGCGGCCTGCTCGGGCAGGCGAGCATCCTGACGGTCACGTCTTATGGCAACCACACCTCGGTAGTGAAGCGCGGCAAGTGGATCCTCGACAATATGCTGGCCTCCTCGCCGCCACCGCCGCCGCCCGACGTGCCGGCATTGCGTGACCACCTTAACGGCCGCCAACTGACGGCGCGCCAGCAACTCGAGATGCACCGTACCAGTCCGGCTTGTGCGTCATGCCACGTCAAGATGGACCCGCTCGGCTTTTCACTCGAAAGCTTCGACGCGGTCGGGGCTTTTCGTCAGCAGGATGCCGGTCAGCTCATCGACGCCTCGGCGACGATGCCCGACGGTACCGGCTTCACCGGACTGGCCGGGCTGCAGCAGATACTGCTGGCGCGCAAGGACGAGTTCACCAGCGCCTTTACCGAACGGCTGCTGACCTATGCGCTGGCGCGCGGCCTCGACGCCCACGATCGCCCGGCGATCCGCAAGATCGCGGGGGCCGCTGCCGTGGACGGCTACCGCATCCAGACGATCGTTAAGAGTATCATCGCGAGCGATGCTTTCACGCTGCGGCGGACGCCGCCGTCATGAGGCCGACAGTATGATCTTTCTGCGCCAGCCGCTCCGCCGCCGCACCATGCTGCGCGGGCTCGGTATCACCATGGCGCTGCCGTTCATGGAGGCGTTGATGCCGGCCGCCAAGGCTGCCGATATCGTGCAGCGCCCGAAGCGGCTGCAGGTGTTCTATTCGCCTAACGGCATGATGATGGAGAGCTTCCGCCCGGCGGCGCAGGACGCGGGCTTCGCGCTGCCGCCGACACTGCAGCCGCTCGCGCCGTATCGCGAGCGAATCACCGTGATCAGCGGGCTCGGCCACCCCAGCGCCGCCGCACTCGGCGATCGGCCTGCCGGGCACGGGCGCTCGTGCCCGGCATTCCTGACCGGCACGCACGTCCGCCAGACCGAAGGCACCGACATTCGCTGCGGAGTCTCGATGGACCAGGTTTACGCCAGGCACCTCGGCAATGCGACACGGCTCAGTTCGCTCGAACTCGGCATCGATCAAGCAAGCCTGCTCGGCAGCTGCGACATCGGATATAGCTGTGCCTACACCAACGGCATCTCGTGGCTCAACTCGACCGTGCCGCTGCCGGTCACCGCCAATCCGCGCGACGTCTTCGAGCGGCTGTTCGGCGACGGCGATGCGCTCGACGAAGCCAGCAAGCGGGCGCAGGCGCGGCGGCAGGCGAGCATCCTCGACTTCGTCGCGGATGACGCCGCGCGGCTATCGGGCCAGCTCGGTGCCGAGGACCGCCACAAGCTTGGCGAATACCTCGAAGCGACGCGCGATATCGAGCGGCGCATTCAGAAATCAACCAGCGCCGAGTTGCAGACAGTCAGCCTCGAACGCCCGGCGGGCATCCCGGACTCGTTCGACGAGCATGTCCGCCTGATGATCGATCTGCAGGTGCTCGCGATGCAGGCGGACATCACCCGCGTGGGCAGCTTCATGATCGGCCGCGAGCTGAGTAACCGCACCTATCCCGAGATCGGCGTGGCGGACTCGCATCACATGCTCAGCCACCACGGTAACAATCCGGAGAAGATGGCGAAGCTGTCGCGGATCAACCAGCATCACATGGAATACTTTGCTTATTATCTGAAACGCATGGACGAGACGAAGGACGGCGAGGGGTCGTTACTCGACCGCACGCTGGTGCTGCGCGGCTCGGCGTTCGGTGACCCTAACGTCCACGATCACATGGACTTGCCGGTAATTGTGGCGGGCGGGCTGAGCAAGGGCAACCGTCACCTGAGCGTCGCGAAAGGAACCACGATGTCGAACCTGCTGCTCGCCTCGTTGCAACTGCTCGACGTCCCCGCGCGGTCGTTCGGCGACAGCACCGAGCCGCTGCTGGAGCTTGTCAGTGGCTAAGTTCCCGCGATGCTGGATCGCCCTGCTCGCCAATATTGTCAGCAATGGTCAGGTTGCGGCCTCCCCGGCAGCTAACGAAGCCGCCAAGGTGCTGGCACTAGCGATACGCGCCGACGATGTGGCGGCGGCTCGAGCGGCGCTCGACCAGCGTGCCGATCCGAACGCGCGGCTGGGCTTCGGCGCGACCCCGCTAGCTTTGGCGGTGTATACACAGGACCCGGCGATGGTCGCAGCACTGCTCGCCAAGGGTGCGGATCCGGACATCGCCGATAATGACGGTGTTACGCCGCTTGCGCTCGCTTGCGAACTCGGCGATGCCAAGATCATTGCGGGGCTGCTCGACACGCATGCCGATTTCCGCGCCGCCGCGCCCGACGGCACGACGCCGCTCGCGATCTGCGCTCGTTATGGTCCGGCCGGTGCGGTGGTCCGGATGCTGGCGGCAGGAGCCGTCGCCGACAGCCTCGACAGACGCGGACAGACGCCGCTGATGTGGGCCGCCGCCTCGGGTCGGGTCGAGGCGATCACGCTGCTGCTGAAAGCTGGCGCGGCGGTCAATCGAACCACCCCCGGCGGTTTCACGCCGTTGTTCTTCGCGGTCAAAAGCGGCGTTCCCGCTGCAACCGAGGTCCTGCTCGCAGCGGGAGCCGACGCCGGTTACCGCGGCCCCGAGCACACCAGCGCCGCGCAGCTGGCAGTTTACGCGCAAAATTATGCCGCTGCTGCGCTGTTCGTCGCGCGCGGTGCCGATGTGGCGGAGCGCGACCGCTCCGGCCAGCAGCTGCTGCACGCCGCCGCGCAGGCTGGTGATACCGCGCTGGTCAGCCTGTTGCTTGAGAAGGGAGCCGATCCCAACGGCTTGACCGGCCCGTCGCGGATCAAATGGGTGACCGAGGCAAACTTCGGCATCGCGCCGCCACCGGTGCCGCCGACCCCGCCGCTGCTTCTCGCCGCGGCGGGCGGGCACACGGCGGCAATGAAGCTGCTGCTTGCCGCCGGTGCCGACCCGCACTTCGTTGCCAAAGACGGTGCCAATGTCCTGCTCGCCGCCGCCCGCGGCGGCAGTGCGGCGGGGCTCGAACTGGCGCTCAGCCTGGCACCGGACGTCAACGTCGTGAACAGCAACGGCGACACACCGCTGCATCTGCTGATCGGCGGCGGCATCCAGCCCGAACTCGAGCCGATGCTGCGCGTCCTCGCTGCGCAGGGCGCGCGCACCGACCTTAAGGACAAGCACGGCATGACCGCCGCGACGATGGCGCTTACCGGACTGACCGAGGTCAAGGCGATCTACCTTAAGACATTTCCGGGTGAGGCCAGTGCGACGCGGGTCGCCCGGCTAAACTGACGCGTCCAGAACCAAGGTGGTGCAATGACCCTGTCCCGGATCACAATGCTGAGCGCGCTTACGCTCGCCGCGATCGTCGCACCGCTGTCGGCAGCCGACGCGCCGTCGCCGCAGGCCAGCATCGCAGCGCGGCAGGCGGGATATAAGAAAATTGGCGCGGCGATGAAAAGCTTGAGAGAGCAGCTTACCAGCGCCGCTCCCGACAAGGCCGTGATGCTCGATGCCGCGCAGACGATCGCCGCCACGGTGCCCGGACAAGCGGGGCTGTTCCCGGCTGGCAGCGGACCCGAGGCGGGCGTCCATACCGACGCGTTGCCGCTGATCTGGACCGACCGGGCCACCTTCGATGCCGATATGGCCCGGCTGATTACCGAATCGGCAAAGCTGGAGACGGTCGCGGGCGGCGGCGACGTCGCCGCCATCGGCGCGCAGGTCAAGGCGACCGGGGCTGCCTGCGGTGCCTGCCACCACCAGTTCCGCGCCGACACGTGAGGCAAGATATTACATTGTCCTCGATGCCGCTGCCCGGTTCGGCACGATCAGGTTGAGCAGCACCGCGATGATTGCGGCGGGGAGCACGCCCGAGGTCAGCATGATCCGCAGCGTTTCGGGAAGGTGCGCAGCCGCTGCCGGCTCGAGCTCAAGCCCGATGCTGACCGATAGCGCGAGGCCGAAAATCAGCATGTTGCGCTGTGTCCAGACCACCCCCGACAGGATCGACACCGCCGCCGACGCGACCATGCCGAACATCACGATGACGCCGCCGCCGAGCACCTCGATCGGGACCGTCGTGATCAGCGCGCCGACCTTCGGCACCAGTCCGCAGAAGATCAGGAAGACTGCGCCGATCGTCACGAC
>CAXTTR010000191.1:0-6220 GCA_964247215.1 uncultured Sphingomonadaceae bacterium | reverse complement strand
CGCTTCAGGAACGCCAGCCGCGATCCTGTCGTATGATGCCGACCACATTCACTACAAATTTTCCTGTGTTCCGGACGGGATTATCGCAGAAAACTTCGGAGTGACGCAGCTACTTGATGTAAAAACAGGCACGAAGATCGGTGATGGTCCAGCCGATCAGATTACACCAGGAGCATCATATATGGCGCTCGCAGTGGATAAGGTTAACCCAAGTTTAGCTCCAGCGACTGCCTCGAAGAACCCGCAAGGAGGCTACGATTTTCGGATGACTATCGCGCACTCCGACCCACTGCTGGTCAAGCTTTCTAAGACCACGACAGTATCCTTGTTCACCACAGGATATACCGCACTAGTTATGCTTGATAAGTCAGATCGACAGCGGCTCGCGACATTTTTGAGGGATTGCCACTGATAACTGCACAGGCCACTTAGGTTCGACAGGTATAAGGCCCGATTGGCTCATTGCTATCCCGCCTCCCCGCCCCTATGTTCCCGCTTCGTTCAGGGGATCGCATGATGGCGCGTGTCGCGGCTCGTTACGTCTGCCAGGGGTGCGGGTCGGTGTCGCCGCGGTGGGCGGGGCAGTGCGGCGATTGCAGCGCGTGGAACACCATCCAGCAGGAGGCGGCGGCGGTGGTGACGGCGTTCTCGGCGAAGCATTCGCTGAGCGGCGGCGGGCGCAGTATCGGCATGACCAAGCTCGACGACGATGTCGCGTTGCCCGACCGGCGCTCGACCGGCATCGCCGAATTGGACCGGGCACTCGGCGGCGGGCTGGTGGCGGGGTCGGCGGTGCTGATCGGCGGCGATCCGGGCATCGGCAAGTCGACATTGCTGCTGCAGGCGGCGGGGCGCATGGCGCTGAACGGCGCGCGGGTGGCGTATATCTCGGGTGAGGAGGCCGCCGATCAGGTACGGCTGCGCGCCCGGCGATTGGGGCTGGCGAAGGCGCCGGTGGCGCTCGGCGCGGCAACCTCGGTGCGCGATATCCTGACGACTCTGAGCGCCGGGCCGCCGCCCGAGCTGCTGGTCATCGACTCGATCCAGACGATGCATTCGGACACGCTCGAAGGCGCGCCGGGCACCGTCAGCCAGGTACGCGCCGCCGCGCACGAGCTGATCCGCCATGCCAAGACCACCGGCACCGCGCTGGTGCTGGTCGGGCATGTCACGAAAGATGGCCAGATCGCGGGGCCGCGCGTGCTCGAGCACATGGTCGATACCGTGCTGTATTTCGAGGGCGAGCGCAGCCACCAGTACCGCATCCTGCGCGCGGTTAAAAACCGCTTCGGCGGTACCGACGAGATCGGCGTATTTGCGATGGGCGCGGACGGCCTCGATGAGGTCGCGAACCCGAGTTCGCTGTTCCTCACCGACCGCGACCGGCCGGTGTCGGGCGCGGTGGTGTTCCCGGCGCTGGAGGGCACGCGACCGGTGCTCGTCGAGATCCAGGCGCTCGTCGTCCGATTGCCGAGCGGGGCGACGCCGCGCCGCGCCGTGGTCGGCTGGGACAGCGCCCGGCTGGCGATGATCCTCGCGGTACTCGAAGCGCGCTGCGGGCTGAGTTTCTCGGCGTGCGAGGTTTACCTGAACGTCGCAGGCGGCCTGCGCGTGCAGGACCCCGCCGCCGATCTCGCGGTCGCTGCGGCGCTCGTATCGGCGCTAACCGAGGTGGCGATCCCGACCGACACGGTCGCGTTCGGCGAGATTGCGCTGTCGGGCGAGGTCCGCAGCGTCGGCCACGCCGGGCTGCGCCTAAAGGAAGCCGCCAAGCTCGGCTTCGGCGCGGCGCTGCTGCCCGCGAGCAGCGCCAAGGCGGGCGGCATCCGCAATATCGGGCTGGCAACCTTGGGGGCGCTGGTCGACCATCTCGGTGTTGCGGCCTAGCATGTCGGCCCGTATGGCCACCCAATGGCCAATCTGACCGCTCTTGACGTTATCGTGCTGCTGCTGATCGGGCTTGGCGGGCTGGCGGGGCTGTCGCGTGGCTTCGTTACCGAGGTGCTGTCGCTGTTCGCGTGGGTTGCGGCGCTGTTCGCGGTGCATTTTATCTACCCGTTTGCACGGCCGCTGGCGATCCATCTGACCGGCACCGAGGCGGGCGGCTCGATCCTGGCGTTCGTTGGCATCTTCATGATCGCCTTCCTGATCTTCCGCACGGTGGCGCAGCAGCTCGGCAGCCGGACGCGTAACTCGGTGATCGGGCCGCTCGACCGGCTGCTTGGATCTGGCTTTGGACTGTTCAAGGGGCTGATCGGCGCGGCAGTTATCTACCTCGTGCTCGGCTTCGGCTATGACGTCATCGACGCGGGCGGCCCGCGCCCGGGGTGGATCGAGAGCGGCAGGACCAAGCCGCTGCTCGAACTGACCTCAAAGACGATGGTCGAGTTTGTCGAATCGCGCACGCACCGCAGCAGCGCGGTCGAGCCCGACACGGTGTCTGGCACGGACGATGCCGATAAACCTCGGCAAAACGAGACTGGTCGGCATACGGGTAAGACCGCGCACGACAAAGGGTACGACCCCGCCCAGCGCGGTGCGCTCGACCGGCTGCTCGACCGCGCCGCGGGCAAGACCTGATGGGCTTAAGGCTTTACGACACGCTGACCCGCGCCAAGGTCGATTTCGTCCCCGCCAATCCCGGCCGCGTGACGATGTACGTCTGCGGCCCGACGGTTTACTCGCGCGCGCATATCGGCAACGCCCGGCCCGCGGTGGTGTTCGACGTGCTCGCCCGGTTGCTGCGCCACACGTACGGCGAGGATCACGTCGTTTACGCGCGTAACATCACCGACATCGACGACAAGATCATGGCCGCTGCGGCTGCCGAGGGCAGCGATATCGACATCGTCGCGCGGCGGTTCGAGGCGCACTACCTCGCCGACATGGGTGCGCTCGGCGTCACGCCGCCCGACCACGCCCCGCATGCCACCGACTACATTGCCGAAATGGTGGCGATGATCGGCGAACTTGTCGCGCGCGGGCACGCGTATGTAGCCGAGGGGCATGTGCTGTTCGATACCGCGTCAGCACCGGATTACGGCCGGCTGTCGCGGCGCGCGCTCGACGAGATGATCGCGGGAGCGCGTGTTGAAGTCGCGCCGTACAAGCGCAGTTCCGCCGACTTCGTGCTGTGGAAACCGTCGACGCCGGAGCAAGCCGGATGGGCGTCGCCGTGGGGGCGCGGGCGGCCGGGGTGGCACATCGAATGCTCGGCGATGATCCGCAGCGTGCTGGGCGACACGATCGACATTCACGGCGGCGGGCTCGATCTGATCTTCCCGCACCATGAGAACGAGCTCGCGCAGTCGGCGTGTGCCAATGACGCGCCGCTAGCGCGGGTGTGGATGCACAACGGCTTCCTCTCGGTCGGTGGCGACAAGATGTCGAAGTCGGCGGGCAAGATCGCGACGGTCGGCGGACTGCTTAAGGCAGGCTGGAGCGGCGCGGAGCTGCGACTGGCGCTGCTCAGCGCGCACTATCGCCAGCCGCTTGAGTGGAGTGACACGCTGCTGGAGCAGTCGAAAGCGACGCTGACCCGTTGGCGACGTGTCCTTGACACGGGCGGCCGCGAACCGATCGGCAGCATCGATCCGGCTATGCTTGCCGCGCTCACCGACGACCTCAATACGCCGCTGGCAATGGCGGCGCTGAGCGCACTGGCCAATATCAGCGATGCAGCGACGCTGCGCTGTTCGCTGGCATTGCTGGGGTTCGACCCAAGCCCACTGCAAGCGGTCGACCCAGACATCGCCGCCTGGGTCGAGGCCCGCCAAGCTGCCCGGGCCCGGCGCGATTTCGCCGCCGCCGACCGTATCCGCGACGAACTGGCTGCCAAGGGGGTCGTCATTGAGGATAACGCGAGCGGCACCAGTTGGCACTTCGTCTAAAGATCGATGGTATAAAGCTAAGCTCCTTTTCGTCACAGCCGCTGCATTCAGTCCGAGTAAAGCACGATCGGTTATCGAGACGGCATCCACAGGAGATTCACATTGGTCCGTCCGTTTCTGATCTTCGCGCTGTTATCGGCGGTCCCCGTTACCGCTGCTCCGCTCGACGAGGTTGCCGCCGCTTTGCGCGCGACGACGACGATGACGGCCGACTTCACGCAGACGGCTGGCAACGGCACCGTATCGACTGGTAAGCTGATACTAGCGCGGCCCGGCAAAATACGGTTTTCATACGACAAGCTACCGTTGCTGGTGGTGGCGGACGGCAGGCGGCTGGTGTTCGTCGATTATAAGGTGTCGCAAGTTTCCGAATGGCCGATTGGCAGCACGCCGCTCGGTATCCTGCTCGATCCAAACCCCGATCTGGCGCGTGTCGCGACGCTCACCGGGACCAGCAACGGGGCGCCGCAGATCACCGCGCGTGATTCCAAGCACCCCGAATATGGCACGCTTGCACTGACGTTCAGCCGCGATGCGGCGGCGCCGGGCGGACTGGCGCTGACCGGCTGGACGGCGACCGACGCGCAGAACAACATCACCGAGATTCGGTTAATGAACACACGCTACAACGTTCGCATCGCGGCGAGCAGCTTCGGTTTCCGCGACCCGCGGACGAAGCAGGTACCCGGCAAGACGTTCTGATTGGGCGGTAGCCGATGATAATAGCGGCAACCATCACCCAAGCTTGCTGGACCGTTCATCGGCGGTCAATCGGTGTGCAGCTACATAGCGACGGCGGTGAGCGAGCCGCTCCGGGATTTGCCCCCTGTTGCCCGGATCGTCTTGCCCCGTTGCGTGACGAGCGCAAACCGGCCCCCGCTCCATGCCCCCGGAGCGGGGGCCAATTTGTTTTAGAGGGTTAGCAGGTTGAGCGGCGGCATGCCCGCTGCGACCCGCGCCAGATTATCCACGAACAGCGTGAGAATGCGGCGCGGCGTGTCGGCCGAACTCCAAGCGACATGCGGTGTGATCCGCAGATTCGGGGCTCGCCAAAGCGGGTGACCCGGCGGCAGCGGCTCGGGGTCGGTGACATCGAGGCTGGCCCCGCCGACGTCTCCGCTAATCAGCGCGGCAGCGAGCGCGTCCGAGTCGACGATGCCGCCGCGAGCGATGTTGATGATGTGAACGCCGCGCCGCGTTTGATTCAGTGCGCCGGCATCGATCAGCCCCGCCGTTTCTGGCGTCAGCGGCGCGGCGACGACAAGATGATCGGCGCGCGCCAGAACCTCCTCGAACGACCCGAGGACGATGTGTGGTGACGGGCTCGGCGCGTCGCTGCGCCGGTGCGCCAGCACGGTCATGTTAAATGCTGCGGCAAGCTTGGCGACCTGCATGCCGATGTGGCCGACGCCGATCAGCCCGAGTGTCTTGCTATCGAGCCCGGCGAGCGGCGCGGCGATCAGATCGGCCTGCGACGGCCAAGTCTCGCCGTCGTGTACCACCATCGCGGGCAGCCGCTTGGCGTGCGCGAGCATCGCCGCAAGCACATATTCAGCGATCGGAATCGCCGCCGTGCCTGCCGCGCTCGCCACCTGCGGGACGTCGAACAGCCAGTCGGGATAGCCGTCGCTGCCGCTCGAGGCGAGCTGGACGAAGCGCACCTTGCCCGGCCAGCCGTCGGGGCGTGGCGCGTCGGCGTGGCTCGCCATGTCGGTGCCATGCAGCGCGAAAACAATATCGACGTCGGATGGCAACGCCCAGCGTGCGGCGGGATCGACCGCGCGGACTTCGCCAACGAGCGGGTGCTTGCTAAGCGCGGCCGCGGTCGCCGGGGTGAAGTGGTGCGCAATAGCAAAGCGTTCGGGCATAGCGGCTCCTGCACGTCGCTAAATAGAAAGGGCAGCCGAAGCTGCCCTTTCGTCGTCCGTATGGATGAGCTTACCGCTCGCCGGCTTACAGTGCGGTCAGGTTGATCGCTGCCTGCTTGCCGCGCCGGTCAAGTTCAAGCTCGAAGCTGACGCGCTGGCCTTCGTTAAGGCCCGCCATGCCAGCACGCTCGACCGCCGAGATATGAACGAACGCATCCGGGCCACCGTCTTCCCGCTGAATGAAGCCGAAGCCCTTCGTACCGTTGAAAAACTTGACCGTACCGTCGACGCGCTCGCCGGGGTTTGACGGCGCACTGCCGCCACCACCGCTGTTGCCGCCGAATTCTCGGCTAGCACCGCCGTAGCCGCCGCCGCGCGGGCCGTCGTTGCCGCGCGGAGCAAAGCCACCGCCACCACTGTCGCGCGGCGGTGCGCGGTCGGTGACCGGCATCGGCTCGCCGT
>CAXTTR010000190.1:0-6256 GCA_964247215.1 uncultured Sphingomonadaceae bacterium | reverse complement strand
GGGCAGGCCCAAGCCGTATTTGAAGAGCCATGCCCCAGCAGTGAAACCGGGCTCGAAGCGTTCTCCAGTAAGCCCGGTCGCGATGCCGAGCCGGTCGTAAAATTCGGTGTAGAATAAATAATCCCGACCGAAGCCGAACCAGCGCTCGCCGGCCGCAACCGCGAGGGTCAGCACGAGCAGTGTCGCCGTCGCGACCTCGAGCGACAGTCCGGATGCTGGGCGGGCGAGGCGCGCCGCAATCATCGCTGTCCGCCGCCGGCGGTGAAGATGGCGAGCATCCTGGCCGCCACCGCCGGCCAGTCGAACGCCAGCATCGCTTCCCGCCCCCGCGCAACGCGCGTCTGATAAGCCGGGTCGGCGACGATGGCGCGGCACGCTTCGGCGATCGCCGCGGCGTCGCGATTGGGGACGAGCCAGCAGTTATCGGGTGTCGCGGGCATATAGCCGGTCGTTACCACCGGCGTCGCGCAGGCCATTGCTTCCATCACGGGATAATGCGGCGCACCATGCTGGACGGTGCCTGGCGCTACGAGGATATCGAGTGAGCGGTAGTAGTCGGCCAGTTCGGCGTCGTTGCGTGGCACGACGATCTCCGCCGCAGGGTGATTCCAATCGCGCGGCAGGTTGCCATAGGCGACGCGCAGCCGGTAACGCGGATCGGACGCGTGGAGTTCGGCGAACGCCTCCAAAACGTACCGCGTGCCCTTGCTCTCTTCGTTGCGGCCGATACATCCGACAATAATCGAAGCACCGTCGGCGAAATCACGTCGATCACGCGGCCTGAAATTGGCGAGGTCAACGCCGGGCGGAACAAATACATTGGTGTGGAATGCCGGATGGCCGAAGTAGATTGGCGCATTGACGATTTGCCGGAACGGCAAGGCGTAGGAAAGCCGAGCCATCGCCTGCTTCACCGGCGCACGCATGTCGCGATAATATTCCGCCTCGTCGGCCTGGATGTAATAGAAGCGCGCCTGTCGTCGCGTGCCGGCAAAATAGATCGGCAGCGCGGTCAGGCTGTGATTTGCGAGTACGACGTCATAGTCTGCCGCCAGGCGACGCGTGCCGTTCCACACCGAAACCATATTGCGCAAGCCTTGCCACCGCCGCGCGACGAGGCCAGGGCTGACCGCCGTCACCCGGCCAAGCAGCGGTGCCCAGCGGACGTCCGCCTCGGTGGGATGATAGGGAGTGGCGGTGCCAAGCGGCGATACAATCGTTACCACATGGCCGGCGCGGTGCCATTCAGTCGCCAGCCGAGACAGTACGCGAAAACCCCCGGTCGGGCCGAAGCCGATGATCGGGACCAAAATCTTCATGCCGCGACCGCCTCGCGGCGTCCGGCTACCGCACGCCGGAATACCAGATAGACAACCGGCAGGTAGAGGGCATAGTTAATCATATAGCCGATACTGGCGCCCTCGATGCCGAAGCGCCGTGTCGCCAGCGCTATGGCGACCACCAGGCTGACGGAAAACCCCACCTCGGTCAAAACGAAGGCACGCATCATTCCGCGGCCGATCATCACGTAGGCATAGACCCAGCTGGTGATCTTCAGCACGTCACCGATCATTTGGTAGCCGAACAGGGACGTCATCGGCAGGAAGCGTGCATCAAACAAACCTCGGACAATGGCGAAGCGGAACACAAAGATTGTAGCCGAGATCGCCATGATTGCTGGCGCGATGCGGACGATTAGCGAACGCACTTCGGCACGTAATTCCCCGTCGCTGCGGATTTCAGCGATTCGCGGCAGGTAATAGATCGCCATGGTCGAGGTGAAAAACAGCAGATAGAGCGAGCTGATCCGCATCATCGCGTCAAAATAACCTGCCTGATCGAGACCGAAGCGGGCGACTAGTGCTTGTCTCACCGTTACTTGGGCGATCGGAGTGGCTAGCGCAGTCGTCGTCGCCATCAGCGCATAGCCGGCAAGCGCCCTGAGCATTGTCGGATCGATCGGTCCGACGAGGTAGCGCCAGCGGAACCACGGCTCACGCCGCACCAGCCAGGCCGTTGCCGCAAAAGCGATCGACTGGTTGAGCGCCAGCGCCAACAACGCGCCGCGCAGGCCGAGCGACACCGCCAGGCCTCCCGTGAAGACCAGCCCGATCAGCGATCCGGCAATATTCGCTGCAACGAACAGGCGCGTCGCCTTGCGGCCGTTGATGATCGCCAGCAGCAGTGCATTCATCGCCAGCGCGCCAAGGCCAAGCGCCAGCGCGACAAATACCGGGGCCAGCGTCGCGTCGTGCAGCAGCGTCCGGGCCAGCCAGCCGCTGAGCGGGATAACAATTGCCGCGACAATGACGCAGCCGATCAGCGTGATGCTGCCCGCCGTCTGCCAGACGCGGTGCTGCCGCGCTTCGTCGTCGAAGTGTTCGGCGGTGTACCGGGTCACGCCTTGTGCCGTCGCTCCCGATCCGAGCGTGATCGCCACTGCCATGGCATTCTGGAATTGCCCGATCAGTGCATAGCCGCCCGGCCCGACGAATAGCGCGAGAATTTTGTTAAGGATCAACGCGGTCGCCATGCGGATGCCAACGGCAAGCCCGTTCCACATGGTCACACGCAGGAAAGTCATGCCGCGGCCTAGGCCGCGGCGCGGACGGCGTCGATGACCGCGGCGACGGCAGCATCGCTCATCGTCGGTCCAATCGGCAGGCTGATCACTTCACGGTGGATCCGCTCGCTGATCGGGAAAGTCCCCGGTCCAAGGTTCAACCCGGCATAGGCCGGCTGCAGGTGCGGCGGGACTGGATAATGAATGACTGTGGCGACCCCGGCAGCCCGCAGCCGCTCGGCGAAGCCGTCGCGCTCCGGGTGACGGACAACGAACAGGTGCCAGACTGGATCGGCCCAATCGGGCACCATCGGAAGCACCAGCCGCTCACCGGGAAGGGCCTCGAGATACGCCCCGGCGATCGCGCTCCGCCGGGCATTGTCGGTGTCGAGCCGTTCGAGTTTGACCCTCAGCAAGGCGGCCTGAAGCTCGTCGAGACGACTGTTAAAGCCGACCACCTCATTGTGGTACTTCACTCGCGAACCGTAATTGCGCAGCACCCTAAGCCGGTCGGCGGTGCCAGCATCGCCGGTCGTGACCGCTCCACCGTCGCCGAGCGCGCCGAGGTTCTTGCCGGGGTAGAAACTCCACGCGACGAGATCGCCGTCGCTGCCGATGCGCCGCCCGCGATATTTCGCGCCGTGCGCCTGCGCCGCATCCTCGATCACCGCCAGACCATGCGCCTTGGCCAGCGCAAGAATCGGATCTAGGTCCGCCGCCTGGCCGTAAAGATGGACCGGCATCACCGCACGCGTCCTCGGTGTAATGGCAGCGGCGATGCGACTGGGATCGAGATTATATGTTGCCTCCACCGGCTCGACCGGCACCGGCACCGCGCCGACGTGGGTAACCGCGAGCCAGCTGGCGATATAGGTGTTGGCGGGTACGATGACCTCGTCTCCGGGCCCGATGCCGAGCGCACGCAGCCCGAGTGACAACGCGTCGAGGCCGTTGGCGACGCCGACGGCGTGGTCGGCCTCGCAAAACGCGGCATATTCGCGCTCGAACCCGGCGAGTTCATCACCCATGATGAACCATCCCGACGCGAGAACGCGATCGAAAGCGGCGCGCAGCACATCGGCTTGCCCGGCCTGAATGGCCTTCATGTCAAGAAAGGGGATCATAGGATGGCTAACGTTGTGGCGTGCACCTGCGCTTAGGCGGAAGGCTCCGACGGCGCAACGGCACCCGGCCTGGCAAACGACCGCGCCGGAACACCAGCGACACTTCCACCCGCTGGCACGGACTTCGACACCACCGCCCCGGAAGCCACGGTTGCATCACAGCCGATGACCACGCCCGGCAGAAGCATCGCTCCGCCACCAATCACCGCGCGGTCATGAATGTGCGGCCCGGCGACATGGCCGCCGAAGCCCTCACGCCCCATGAAATTGTCGTTCATCGAGCCGACTAGCACGCTGATGAACACATCCTCGCCGAAGATCATCTTGCCGGTCAGGTGGGTGCCGTCCATGACCTTGGTGCGATCACCGACGATCGTGTCGTAGTTGATTGTCACGAGCCGGCTGATCAGGCAGCGGCTGCCGATGCTGCAACCTTCCCGAATCGACGCAGCGTCTCCGATCAACGTGTTCGCGCCGATGGTGACATCATAATAGATTACCGCATGGGGGCCAATCGAACAGTCTGCGCCAATGTCGACGACCTTTTGAAACACTGGCTGACGCGCGGTAGCACCCGCTCCCTTTGGTTCCCGGCCGATAACCGCACCCGGAAAAATCTCGCAGCCAGATCCGATGGTGACGCCATCGGCGATGACGACATGGGGATGAACTATGACGCCGTCACCGAGATGGGCAACACCAATGACGGCGAACGCCCCAATTTGAACGCCTTGCCCGATCTTGGCTGCAGCATCAACGATGGCCGTAGGATGAATGTTCACCAAGGCGAGTTAACCATCGTCTTGAACTGACTGTAATCCCGAATATAATCTGCACTGTCATAATAATGAGAAGCAAAGACCAACAGCACGGCATCTCTGCTGTACTTATACTGGAGCCCCCAAGTCATCGGCGGAAGATAAAGCCCCATATCGATATCATCGAGAACAATCTCTGCCCTTGTATACCCGTCGTCAACAACTACGGCGCAATTGCCGCTGACACATTGTAGATACTGATGACATTCCAGGTGCGCATGCTCGCCGCGCGTTTCCCGGCTTGGCACACCATAAACCATGAAGTAACGCTTCGCTAGGAAAGGGACATCCCGCCCGAACTCGCCAACGGTCAAATTCCCCCGAGGGTCGACGACGATTGGATGCCGATAGAGAGTCACTCCTTTGACGTCTGTCGAAGACGCTTGTCCAACTGCCTTGTTATGACCAGCTTCATCTGCTGCGCTACTCGACATGCTTTCCTATCAATGCTTGCAATTTGCTGCTCCTAGCCTGCTCTCCTATGCGGGCGCAGGCGGTCGAGCAAGTACCTGTCGACGCCGGCGCTTGGTTTGATGCGGCAGTCTGCGCACGATCATCCGCTACATGCCGACGGCCGAGAAGGGTAGCGTTCTTGCAGGCTTCATGCCCCTGCCGGGCAAGCCCGGGTCGCACCTGAGGCAAAGTCGTGCCCGAGCATCTATCAGAGACGCATTCCCTTCCGATATGTCTGTGCGAGCGCTCTAGCAGGCCGCTGAAAAACGCTGCCATGGTTCGGCGATGAAGGTAGTCCCGTCGCCGTTGTGGTAGGCGATCTCGCCTTCGAGGCAGCCGTCGTCGCGTAGATCGGCCCATCCGTCGCCGGACCTGGTCACCTTCGTCGGCACCGTTCCACTCGAAGTCGATGCCGTGCGGAGTGAAGGCGCAGTCGAGCGAGGCGTCGAGTGCGCCCAAGGCCATGTCGCCTTGGCCGGCGGCATCGACCTGGAGGAAAGCCGGCCCGCATAGATCGAGATGCTCTCGCGGCCATGCGCTGGTCTCGATGATCCGCCATTTGCCGACGAGACGGTCGATGTCCGCCATCATGCTGCCTCCAGCAACTTCGGCAGTCGGACGAGGTTGTAGGCAGCGTCCGTGAGGGTGAAGGCGAAGCGGACGCGTGGCAGGCCGCGGAAGCGGGTTGCGCTGGCGGGCTGAGGATTTCATCCAGCCGAACACCTCCTCGATCCGTTTTCGGATCCGCAGGCTGACGGCGTAGCCGGGATGACGCGTCGTTTCGCCCGTCGATCGCCGAGCGCCGGCCGCTCTGGTTCTGAGCGACGTGAGGCGTGGCACCGCGCTCGCGCAGTTCGGCAACGAAGTCACGAGTGTGATATCCCTTGTCCGCTCCGAGCGTAATCCGTCGACCGTCGTCCGGATCGACCACGTCGTCGAGCATCTCGAGCGCCGCCAGTCGCTCGGCATGCCCTGACACCCGCGTCGTCACGGCATCGACCGCCAATCCGTTGCGGTTCTCCATCAGGACGTGGCCATATAGCAGAGCTTCGCCCCGGTGCCCGGGCTCTTGCGATAGAGTAGCGCGTCCGGATCGGTGGTCGAGGCATGCGTCGCGTTGCTGCGCTTCTCGCCGCGGAAATCGACTTCGGCGTTGCGACCGCCCGAGCCATCGCACGGGGGACCATCCGCGCTGCCCTCGTCCTTCGGGCGGAAGCTCTTCATGCTGCACCAGGCCTCGATCAGCGTGCCGTCGCCCGAGAAATGCTCGCCCGACAAGGGCCGTTTCACGCGTAGCC
>CAXTTR010000189.1:0-6270 GCA_964247215.1 uncultured Sphingomonadaceae bacterium | reverse complement strand
GCGCTACGCGGGACCGATCGAACGGACCCGCCTCGTCAGTGCCGTTCGACCGGTGCTGACATGGTAACGGAGCCGGGAATTGCCCCGGTGGCGAAATGCCCCCAATGCAGTCGACGACTTGTGCGCTACGGACAGGCGAAATTCGGCGCGTTTTGGAGCTGCACCGGCCATGCCGACAAGCTGCCATGCCGGTTTACGGCCGAAGACCACTTAGGACGGCCCGACTATCGGCGCAGGCCCGATAATCGCGCTCAAGCGCCATGGTAGAGGTGGCCCGCCTCTTCATTGCCGAGAAGCCCGAGCTGGCGAAGGCGATTGTCGAGGGGCTTGGCGGCGGACAGCGCCGCGACGTGTATTTCGAGTGTGGTCGCGGTGACATCGTAACATGGTGTTTCGGGCACATGCTCGAACTGGAGACGCCCGACACGCCGTGGACAATGGCCGAGCTGCCAATCAGCTTTATCCCATGGACAAAGAAGCCCGCCGCCGATCGCAAGGGCCAGCTCGATACGATCGGCCGCTTGCTTAAACAAGCGCGTGCCGTGGTCCATGCCGGCGACCCCGACGACGAGGGTCAATTATTAGTCGACGAGGTACTTGAGCACTATCGCTGCCAAGTCGACGTGCGGCGGCTGCTTATCAACGACAACAACGTCAAGATCGTCCGGCGAGCGCTCGACACCATGCGCGACAACCGCGAGTTTCGCGGCATGAGCCAAGCCGCCGAGGCGCGCGGGGTCGGCGACCTAACCTACGGCGTCAATCTGACCAGAGCTTATACCTTGGCGGCGCAAGGGCGCGGTTTCGACGGCGTGTTGAGTGTCGGCAGGGTGCAGACACCCATTCTTGGACTTGTCGTTCGGCGTGACCGGGAACACGCCGACCATGCCAGCGCTGCCTATCACGTCGTCACAGCCGAGTTCGAGTTTGCCGGGTTACGCGTGTCGGCGCGCTATGCGCCCCCGGAGGGCGCGCCGCTGGACGATAAAGGCAGATTGACCGACGCCGCTTATGCGGCGCGGGTCGCGGCCGCCGTCGCGGACAAGCCCGCGACGATTGTCGCCGCAACCACGGTAGCGCGCAAGACCCCGCCGCCGTTGCCGTATAATCTGCTAAAGCTGCAGACCGATGCCTCGAAGCGCTACGGCTACAAGCCCGACCAGGTGAAGGAGATCACCCAGACGCTTCGCGAGAAGCACCGGCTCATCACTTACAACCGGTCCGACTGCGAATACCTGAGCGACGAGCAGCACGGTGACGCCGCCGCCGTGCTAGCGGCAATCGCGGAGAACGCGCCCGCGATTAAGGTCGCGACCGATCGGGCCGATCCGACCATCAAGGGACGTGCGTTCGACAGCTCCAAAGTGACCGCACATCACGCGATCATTCCGACAGAAGGACGCGCGCAGATCGACGCGCTGCCTGAGCCCGAGCGCCGTGTTTATCTGCTAATTGCCCGCGCTTATGTCGCGCAGTTCTGGCCGGCGCGCGCCTACGATCACAGTGAGGTCGCGATCGAGGCCAGCGGCCATCGTTTCACGGCGACGAGCGACTTCACGACACGGCCAGGCTGGACCGTGCTCTATCAGGCCGAGGAGCGGGCCGAGCCCGACATTGAGGCGGATGATGACGCCCCGCTCGCAATCGATATGCGATCGGCAAAGACCGGGATGGCAGGGATATGCCTGAACGCCGCCGCCGATCGGCGGCAGACCAAGCCGCGCCCGCTTTATACGATCGCGTCCTTGCTGACCGACCTTACCCGCATTGCCCGATATATCCGGGATGACCGGTTGCGGAAGCTGTTGATCGAGCGCGACCGTGGCAAGGCCGGTGAGCATGGCGGCATTGGCACCCCAGCAACCCGCGACACCATCATCAAGACCTTGTTCGAGCGCGGGTACCTTGTCGAGAAGGGCAAGAACATCGTCAGCACTCCGCTTGCCCGCCAGTTCTACGACGCGCTTCCCAACGCCGCCAAATACCCCGACATGACGGCCCTATGGCACGAGCAGCAGAAGGCCATACAGGCGGGATCGAGCACCGCGCCGGGATTTGTCCGGGGGGTCGAAGAGCATATCGCGCGCGAGATCGCAGCCGTTAAGACGAACGGGCTCGCGCTTCTAATCGACGCGCCAAAGTGCCCGAGGTGCGGGCGCGCGCTTCGCCGGTTTGCCAAGGGCAAGAACGGCCCGTTCTGGAGCTGCACGGGCTATGCCGAGGCGGAGCCGTGCAAGTTCACCGCACCCGACAAAGCGGGCAAGCCCGACCTTGCGGCGCGCGAGCCAGCGCCGGTGTCGGCGCTGCACAAGTGCATGGCGTGCAATCGCGGTCTGTCACGTCGGCCGAGCCGGAAGAAGGGCAGCTACTGGTGGAGTTGTAGCGGGTTCCCGACGTGCAAGCAGAGCTACGCCGACGTGAAAGGACGCCCCGACTATAGTAACGGAAGGACCGGCCAGTGACGAAGTTTGACCCGTTTCCCGTAAGCCCTAACGCGGGCTTCAAGCCCGGCGAGTATTTTGCACTGTCCCCGGAGGAGCTTTACGACCTCGACGACCCCGAGGTCATGAAGTGGTGGCAGCAGGTGAGCGCCGAGCGCGCCGAGCGTGCGAACCGCGACCGCGATATTTCTGTAGCGGCTAAATTGGCGGACGCTCAAATACCAGGAGCCGTTGTGACCTTCGATCCCGATGAAGCCGAACGGGCCGGGGCATTTCGCGAGGATGCCATGACCCCGGCGGACGCCGACGAGGCCAACGAGGGCCCGTATAGCGAGGACGATTATCTAGCGCTCGCCAGACCCGCCAACGACCGTGAGCAGGAGCAATAGTCATGTCGCGCGAACTGGCGAAGCAGCCATTTCATGAGCGTATCGCCGAGCAGTTAATCGAGCAGCTGAGGGAAGGACGCGCGCCGTGGCAAAAGCCGTGGGGGACCGATGGCGTCGACTTTCTTCCAACCAATGCCGCGACCGGTAAGCGCTATAAGGGCGTCAACGCGATCGTGCTTATGGCGCAGGACCGCGCCGATCAGCGGTGGCTAACTTACAAGCAAGCCGAAAGCATGGACGCGCAGGTCCGCAAGGGTGAGCGCGGCACCGGTATCATCTACTGGAAGTTCGAGGACGAGCAGACCCTTAAAGACGCGCAGGGAAAGCCGATCAAGAACGCCGTCGGCGAAACCATGAAGATCACAGTCGAGCTGGAGCGTCCGCGCGCGTTCTTTGCGACGGTATTCAACGGCGAACAGATCGACGGCTTGCCGCCGCTGACACCAAAGCAGTCGCGTCCATTCGACCAACACGCGCGCGCCGAGGCGATCATGGCGAACAGCGGCGTCAAGATCACCGAAGCTCCCGGCAACCGCGCTTATTACCAGCCCAACGACGATGCTATCCGCTTGCCGCGACGCGACCAGTTTACCAGCGAAGCCGGGTTCTACGCGACCGCGCTGCATGAGCTTGGACATGCCACCGGACATTCCACTCGCCTCGACCGCGACCTTGGCGGTGCCTTCGGCAGCCGGTCCTACGCGAAGGAGGAGTTGCGAGCCGAAATTGCCAGCATGATCGTCGGCAACGACCTTGGCACCGGGCACGACCCGAGCCAGCATGTTGCGTACGTCGCAAGCTGGATCGAGGTTTTGACCGAACAGCCTCTCGAAATCATGCGCGCTTGCGCCGACGCCGAGAAAATACGTGATTACGTTCTGGGGTGGGAGCACCAGCAGTCCGTCGTGATCGGCGCGCCGATTACCGCCGCCGCCGAGCTGGACGAGATTACCGCCGAGCTGACCGCTCAGAGCGCAGTATCCAACGCTGGTTATGACCCGCTGGAAAGCTGGCAGACATTACAGGCGGCAGCGGTGAACGCTGGCCTAGTTGCATCGATTAAACGCGGCAGTGAGGACGACAACGAAAACGGTATAGTCCCACCGTATCGCATCACCTACGCGACGAGCGAGGGCGCTTCGACAACGATCAAGACCGACCTCTACAATGATGGAAAGGCGTTGACGATGGTACAGGGAGATCGAGTGCCGGGAACGTGTTTCACATCAGACTCCGATTGGCAGAGCGCGGCGCTGGCGAATGCCGCTGCTACCGAGGCCAGCGCCATCAAGGATCGTATCGCCGAAATCGAGAACATCGAATATCAGCGGCTATCGATTGCGGCAGCAAGGAGCGAAAACGCTCAGGGCATCGGCGCGAGCGACGGGCAGTGCCGCTTTATCGCCAATGCCATCGCCAAGAGCGACATCGCTGACACCGAGCTGTTCGGAAAAACTTTAGCCGCTGAAATCGAGCTGACCAGCGACATGGCGGCAGCGGCGGTATCGGCCATCAATCGCCGGCCATCATCGCCGATCGTTTCCGCGCAGACCGCACCAGCACCCGAGGCGACGCCGCCTGCTATTGATGAAAACACGCTTGTTTATTTGACGGCCTACGAGACCGCGTACGGCGACGGGTTGGAGCAGAGCGGCCAAGGCCAGGCGGCGACCGACTATGCGGAGGCAGTCGCAGGAACTCACGACAGGCTCGATGTCTATCCCACCGCGCCTATCGTTCGCAGCACCTTTTCGGAAGATACCTGGGCGATCATTGCTAACCGCTGCACCGGCGGTGAGCGCGACGTGAGGGCCAGTCCGGAAGTTGTCGCCAAGTTCATGCAGGACCGCGCGCACGACTTTGGTCTTCCCATCATATCGGGTGAGCGAAACTACATCGACGCGCCTTATGCCGAACGCCGAGAGGTTAAGGCATTAGGCGGCGAGTGGGATGCAGACCGGAAATCGTGGTTCATTCCGCCTGGCGGGAACCTACGTCTGTTTGAAAAATGGGAGCAGCCAGCCCCGCTTGCGCCGGTTCGTGAAGGGCTCCTTGCATCAAGCGTGTCGGAGAAAACCTACCTTGCCGTTCCATATGCCGAGCGTGACGAGGCGAAGGCGCTTGGCGCGAAGTGGGATCGCGTCGCCAAAAGCTGGTTTGCCCCCGTGGGCTCCCCGATCGGGTTAGTCAGCCGCTACAGCGCCGACAAGCCCGATCGGCAGCAGGCAGCAACCGACCCGCGCGAGGAGTTCAAGGATGCCTTGAAGGCGATCGGCTGCATCGTTTCCGGCGAGCATCCGATTATGGACGGCCAGCGCCACCGCATAGAGGCCGAGGGCGACAAGAAAAAGGAACGGTCGGGTTTCTACATCGGCCACCTGGACGGCTTGCCAGCGGGCTATATGGTCAACAATCGCACCGGCAAGGGCGGGGACTGGAAGAGCACCGGATACAGGCTCAGTGACGAGCAGCGCGCCCAGCTTAATGCCGAAGCGGCGACCAAGCTGCAGGAGCGTCAGACCGAGCGCGACACGAAGACGGAAGCCATTGCTCAGCGCGTTACTGACGAGCTGGCGACACTCAGGCCCGTCACGACACCGACGCCGTACATGGCTGCTAAGGGCATAGAGGCTTTGCCAGGTGTCTTTACCGACACATCGGGAACGCGAACCTTCGTTCCGGCTTACGACGTCGCCGGGAAACACTGGACGACGCAGACGATCGCGGCCGACGGCACCAAGCTGTTCGCCAAAGACAGCCGTAAAGAGGGCTGCTTTCACGTCATCGGCGGGCAGAAGGCGCTTGCCGACGCCCCGGCGATCGTCATCGCCGAGGGTTATTCGACAGCCTCGACACTGGCAACGGCGCTCGGCTTTCCCACCGTGGCTGCGTTCGACGCGGGCAATTTGAAGGCGGTCGCGGTCTCCCTAGCGGCAGCTCACCCCGACAAGCCGTTGATCGTCGCCGGCGACGATGACTACCGGTTAACTTTGAAGCCGCCTTTCGAGAACCGCGGGGCCGTCGCCGCCGAGCAGGCGGCAACAGCATCCGGGGGAACGCATATTCTTCCGGTCCTACATCAGAACGACCGAGAGAGGGGATTGAGCGACTTCAACGACCTCGATACTCGGGTCGAGGACACGACGCGAGGAGCGAAGCGGCAGATCGAGCCGCACGTCCGGTATCAGATCAGTCAGGCTTCAGCGTCGGTTGAGAGGAAGGTGGCGTCGATCGACGAGATTGCCGACAATCGCCAGCAGGAGCGTGAGCCGCGCGCTGTCCGTATCCGAGGCTAGTTCGATCTAATACCGGGGCCACATCTTTATTTGCCGGCTAAAGGGACAACACGAACCCGAATAAGTCGCCGAGAGCCTTTCTTCGATATGCATTGAGCCAGCGCCGGCGTCGATGCTCGCGAGCGTCGTGCATCATGTGGCAGC
>CAXTTR010000188.1:1173-6329 GCA_964247215.1 uncultured Sphingomonadaceae bacterium | reverse complement strand
TGCGAGGGCGAGAGCTTAGCGTGGCTCGGGATTGGGATTGGCTAAACGCAGGCAGTACCCCCACCCCGGCCGTCCCCGCAAGAGGGGGAGGGAGCAGGAAGCAGAAGCATAGACTCAATAAATTCCGCCGGTATTCCGCATGAACTCCGCATCCGATCGCACCGCCCGCGGTGCCGCGGCGCTCCGGCCGCTGCCGCTGCTCCCCACCGACCCGGTCCGGCGCGGTTCGCTCTCCGGCTTGAACGCCTCCCAGATCACCGCCGCCTTGGGATCGTCGGTCGGCCATGCGCCGAAGACCCGCTTGCCGCTGCGGCGCTCGACGCGAACCATGCGGACGCCAGGCGGGATGACGAACGGCAGCTTGGGCGCGTCCTTCAACACCTTGACGCCGAAGTCCTTCCAGATCGGCACCGCAATCGTCGAGCCCTGCGCATAGCCGCCGAGGTTACGCGGCTTATCGTAGCCGAGGTACAGCCCGGCAACGAGATCGGGGGTGCCGCCGACGAACCACACGTTCGTGGGCCCGGTCGTCGTGCCGGTCTTGCCCGCCAGCGGCCGGTCCATGTCGGCCAGGCGCACCGCGGTGCCGCGCAGCACGACGCCTTCCATCAGGTGCACCGCCTGGTACGCAGTGCGCGCGTCGATCGACTGCTTGGGAACGCCGCCCGGATGCGGCATGGCTTGACCGTTCCAATCGGGGGCATTGCAGCCCTCACATGCCCGGATGTCGGCGCGGTATAGGGTGTGGCCATCGCGATCCTGCACCATGTCGATCAGCGACGGGGTATGCGCGCGGCCATTATCGAACAGCTGCGCGTAGGCGTTGACCATCTTCATGACGGTGGTGTCGCCCGCGCCGAGCGCAATCGCCAGTACCGGCGGATAGTCGCCGATGCCGAATGCCTTCGCCTGTTTGACGACCTTGTCCATGCCGGTGTTGTAGGCGATTCGCACCGTCATCAGATTGCGTGACTGCTCGAGGCCCCAGCGCATCGTCTGCGCGCCGGCATAGCCGCCGCCGAAGTTCTTGAAGCACTTCTGCCCGAGGCGCTTGGTCTGATAGACGCAGTAGGGGGCGTCGACGACGATCGACGAGGGAGTGAAGCCGTTGTCCATCGCGGTCGCATAAACAATTGGCTTAAAGCTCGACCCCGGTTGGCGCAGCGCCTGCGTCGCGCGGTTGAACGAGCTGGCGCGGGCGTCGAAGCCGCCGACCATCGCCAGCACGCGGCCGGTATGCGGGTCCTCGACGACCATGCCGCCAGACACCTCGGGGATTTGCCGTAGCGCGTATCCGCCGCCGCCCGTGGCCTTGGCGACCGGGATCACGTCGCCAGCGCGCAGCAGTTGCGACGCGGGGGTGCCGACGCCTTTCAACTGCATGGTCGCGTTCGAGGCCGCCATCCGCCCGGTGCTGCCGTCGGTAAAGCCGAGCTCGATGCTGCCGCCGCCGTTTGATAACACCACCGCAGGATACCAGTCGGCATAGCCGGTGCCGAGGTTGACCGTGCGCAGCCGGTCGGCCCAGCCGTCGCCGGGGGCGATCTTCGCCGCCGGGCCGCGCCAGCCCTTGCCGCGCTCGTAGCGTGTCATGCCGTCACGCAGCGCCTGCTCGGCCGCCGCCTGCATCACGGGGTCGATCGAAGTGCGTATCCACAGCCCGCCACCATAGACGCTGTTCGGTCCCGCAGCGGGCGTCTCACCGTAGCGCGCGATCAGGTCGCGGCGAACGTCCTCGGTGAAGTAGTCACCGTTGCGGACGGCGGGCGGGGCATGCGCGGCGATGGCGACCAGCGGGCGGGCTTCGGCATCGGCGGCAGCAGCTTGCGTCAGATAGCCGTTCGCCTCCATCTGCTTGAGCACATAATTGCGCCGTGCCAGGGCGCGGTCGTGATCGGTCACCGGATTATAGGTTGACGGAGCCTTGGGCAGAATCGCCAGATACGCCATCTCCTCGAGGTTAAGGTCAGCGACCGACTTGCCGAAATAAGCCTGCGCCGCCGCTTCGACACCGTAAGCGTTCCGGCCGAGGAATATCTGGTTGAGATAGAGTTCGAGAATTTGCTGCTTGCTGAACGCCGCCTCGATGCGCCGCGCGAGGAACGCCTCCTTGAGCTTGCGCGCGATCGACACCTTGCTGTTCTGCAGCAGATTCTTCGCCAGCTGCTGCGTGATCGTCGACGCGCCGACCGGACGCTTGTCGCTGCCGAGCGAGCCGATGTTGGTGCCGATGGCGCGGATGATCCCCATGTAATCGAGCCCGCCATGCTCGAAGAACGTCTTGTCCTCGGCCGAGATATAGGCGTGGATCAGCTGCGGCGGGATCTCGCCGTAGTTGAGGTAAACGCGACGCTCACGGGTGAAGCTGGTCAGCACGCTGCCGTCGCTGGCGCGCACCGTCGACGGCAGCGGCGCGGCGTACTGCGCGAGCTGCCGCGCGCTGGGCAGTCCGTCGGTCGCCCACGCATACAGCCCGCCCGCCGCCAGCGCTCCGACGACCAGCAATATCGCCGCCCACACCGCCAACCGACGCATTCAAACCCTTCCGCTCACTTGAGGCTCTCTATAACAGCCGCCGCTTACGGAGCAACGCGGGCCCGCAACGGCTGGCCGCGCGTGCGCAACAGGTGCGCCTCGATGGCGCGCGCAATGCCTTCGCCGATGCGGCGCTGCCCGGCTTCGGAAAACAGCAGCCTGGCGTCGTCGTCGTTGGTAACATAGCCGGTTTCGAGCAGCACCGACGGGATATCAGCGGCTTTCAGCACGAGGAATCCGGCGAAGTGGTGGAACTCGCCGCGAAAGCCGATGCGGCTGGCGAGTTCGTCCTGCAGTGTTTCCGCAAAGGCGACCGCGACGTTCATCGTCTGGCGCTGTTCGAGGTCGATCAGGATATCGCCGACCTCGGGGGCATCGCGCGCGATGTCGACACCGGCGATGATGTCGGCCTTGTTCTCGCGCGCCGCCAGCCGCGCCGCGACCGCGTCCGAGGCGGTCGCCGACAGCGTGTAGACGCTCGCCCCGCGCGCGCTGGGGTTGGGCGCGCTGTCGGCGTGGACCGAGACGAACAGATCGGCCTTGGCGGCGCGCGCGATGGCGACGCGGCCGTTCAGCGGGATGAAACGGTCGTCGTCGCGGGTCAGCTTGACCCGCACGTTGCCGGTCGCGCGCAAAGCCCGCGCCGCTTCGAGCGCGATGGCCAGCGTCGCGTCTTTCTCGTACTTGCCACCGAACGAACTGATCGCGCCGACGTCCTTGCCGCCGTGCCCGGCATCGATGACGACCAGCGGCTTGTGGCCGTTACGCTTGCTCTCGACGGCAGGCTCCGGCGCGCCGCCGAAGACGTCGCTCGGCAAATCGAAGTCGGTGACCAGCGCCGGGCCGAAGCCGGGCAGCTTCTCCCGCCCGTGCGCCACCGCCCGCGTGAACCTGGCCGCGCTGATCGGGGCGAGTTCGAGCACGAGCCGGTGATCGGCTCCCTGCGTCGCCGAGGCGACCTGCATCGGCTCCGCGAGTTCGATGACCAGCCGCACCGTGCGCGCGTCGAACTGCCCGATCCGCGCCCGGGTCACTGGCTTGTTGCCAGCAACCGTGACGCGCGGGCTCGACACGCCGGCAAGGTCGACCACGAGCCGCCGCGGCGTGTCGAGTGCGAAGCCCTTCGGCGGCGGCACCGCGTCGTCGAGGACGATCGTCACCCGCGCGCCGTCGATGGTCAGCCCGCCGACGACCGCGGCTGATGCGGGCCCGGCAAGCAGCAAGATGAGGAGGACGAGCCAGCGCATGCGGGAGCGATAGAGTGTGGTTGCATCGGATAGAAGCGGCAACTTGGCAAGCTTCGGGAGTGCTATCCAACCTTCACCCGCTGCCCCAGCGCAAGCTGGGCCATCGTCGAGCGAGCGGCAGCCCTGCCCGAGGGTAGGCCCCAGCTTGCGCTGGGGCAGCGGGATTGGCCAAACATTCGACGCCGCCGGACATTCGACGCCTAAGCAAACTGCTGTGCATCCTTAGCGCAAAGCTCACCTATCTCGCCCCGCGCCATCCTTTCGGTTGTGACTTCCCCCAACGGGTGCTAGCAATGCTGCAACGGCAGGAAAATGGCATTGCGTCCGGCTTCCGATCACGCCGTGTCGCACGGGGCCCGCGCCCCGGCTTGCCGGTCTAACTACCGCACCCAAGCCAAATGCCGGGCCTTGCCGGCAATTTACACGCCTCGACGGCGGGTCACTGACCTGTCCGAACGGCATAGGTTAGGGTCGCATGACGTCGACGGATTTCAGCGCAGCTGCCACTAGCCTTCAGGCTAGCCCAGCGGCGCGGTCGACGCTCCCGCTCGCATCACATCAACCCCTGGCCGGAGACGCGCGATTCTGCGCGACCGGCCTTTCACGCCCGTTCCGCCTTGCCGCGCAAGCAGGAGGCGGTTCCGGCGTCATGGAGCACATACATGGCACAGCGCATGCTGATCGACGCCCGCCACCCGGAAGAAACTCGCGTCGCGGTCGTCAACGGCAACCGGATTGAAGAATTCGACTTCGAAGCCGCCGATAAGAAACAGCTTAAAGGCAACATCTACTTAGCCAAGGTCACCCGGGTTGAACCGTCGCTACAGGCGGCGTTCGTCGAATATGGCGGTAACCGTCACGGCTTTCTCGCGTTCGCCGAAATCCACCCCGATTATTACCAGATCCCCCGCGAGGACCGTGAGGCGCTGCTCCGCGAAGAGGCCGCGCTTGCCGAGGCCGAAGCGCACGAGCCGCACGAGGGCGAGGACGGCGAGGAAGTCGCCGAGGTCGGCGGCGGGGCCGACGGCGACACCGACGTCATGCGCCGCCAGCGCCAGACGCTGCGCCGCCGCTATAAGATCCAGGAGGTCATCCGCCGCCGCCAGGTGCTGCTGATCCAGGTCGTCAAGGAAGAGCGCGGCAACAAGGGCGCGGCACTGACGACATACCTCAGCCTCGCTGGCCGCTACTGCGTGCTGATGCCCAACACCGCGCACGGCGGCGGCATCAGCCGCAAGATTTCGAACCTGACCGACCGCAAGCGGCTTAAGAAGATCATGGCCGACCTGCACCTGCCGGCCGGCATGGGCGCGATCGTGCGCACTGCGGGGTTGAAGCGCACGTCCGCCGAGATCAAGCGCGACTTCGATTATC
>CAXTTR010000188.1:228-1163 GCA_964247215.1 uncultured Sphingomonadaceae bacterium | reverse complement strand
ATCTGACACGGCTGTGGGACGAGATCCGCGAGACGACGCTGGCGTCGGAAGCCCCGTGCCTTGTCCACCAGGACTCCGACCTGATCAAGCGTGCCATCCGCGACATCTACACGCGCGATGTCGAGCAGGTGCTGGTCGAGGGCAACGAGGGTTACGCCGCGGCGCGCACCTTCATGCAGATGCTGATGCCGGCGCACGCCAAGAAAGTTGTCGAATACACCGATCCGGTACCGCTGTTCCAGCGGTTCGGTGTCGAAGGCCAGCTCGAGGCAATGTATTCGCCGATCGTCCAACTGCGCTCGGGCGGCTATATCGTCATCAACCCGACCGAGGCGCTGGTGTCGATCGACATCAACTCGGGCCGCAGTACCCGCGAGCACGGCATCGAGGACACCGCGTTCAAGACCAACATGGAGGCCGCCGAGGAGATCGGGCGGCAATTACGGCTGCGCGATATGGCCGGGCTGGTGGTCATCGATTTCATCGACATGGAGGTCGGCGGCAACAACCGCCGCGTCGAGCGCGCCATGAAGGACGCACTCAAGCACGACCGCGCCCGTATTCAGATCGGCCGGATCAGCTCGTTCGGGCTGATGGAGATGAGCCGCCAGCGGCTGCGTACCGGCGTCCTCGAAGCATCGACTCACATCTGCCCGATGTGCGACGGCTCGGGCACCGTGCGCTCGGTATCGTCCGCGGCGCTCGCGGCATTGCGCGGGCTCGAGGCGGAGGCGCTCAAGGGACGTTGCAGCGAATTTACGCTGAATGCCGGGCGCGAGGTCGCCGTATATATCCTCAATCGCAAGCGCGCGGAGCTGAACGAGCTCGAAGACCGCTACGGCATCCAGATCGCCACGATCCCCAACGACGAGCTACTGGGTCCGAACTTCACCATCGAAGCCGGCGGCCCGCCGCCGTCGAAGCCAGTGACGATG
>CAXTTR010000188.1:0-218 GCA_964247215.1 uncultured Sphingomonadaceae bacterium | reverse complement strand
GCCGCCGCCGGTGGTGATCGAGGAAGACGACGAAATCGAGGACGCCGAAGTCGACCTTGGTGACGAGGACGACGATATCGAAGACGCGGCTCCCGCCCGCCGCGGACGGCGCGACGAGGTTGGCGAGATCGACGCGGGCGACGACGTTGATGCTGCAGAGGGCGGCGAGCCGCGCGAGAGCGCCCGTGAAGGTGGCCGCGACGGCGCGCGTGATGACG
>CAXTTR010000187.1:3894-6361 GCA_964247215.1 uncultured Sphingomonadaceae bacterium | reverse complement strand
TGCCCCTCATACACTTTCGCCAGCCGCCGCAGCCCGAGGTGATCGAGCTCGGCGATCATCGCGCCGAGCACGTCGGCGCTGTTCCCACCCACCGGCAGCCCGAACTTGCGCCGCAGCTGCGCCTCGAAGCCCATCGGCACACCGAGCTGGCTGATCGAGCCATAGTGCTTGACCAAGGTCGCCGCGATTGCCGTCAGCCGCATCTCGCCGCTGGCGATGCTGATCTCGGCGAGATCGTCCGCGAAGCCGGTATCGCCCGCCAGCGCCGCCGCCTCGATCGCTTCGGCGAGCACCCGCCCGCGCAGGTTGAGCGCCGAGCGGTCGTCGAGCGCGGCGAACCCCGGTGCGATTCCGGCTTCGAGCGGAAAGCTGGCGAGCAGCGACTGCGCGTAGCCGTGCAGTGTCTGCACGTTGAGCCCGCCCCGCGCCTCGAGCACGCGCGCGAACAGCTGACGCGCGCGGGTGCAGGTGTCAGCGTCGGTCGCGGCGCGGATCGCCTCGAGGTCATGCCGCAATGCGGCGTCATCAGCGGTCGCCCACGCCGCCAGCCGGTCGAAGATGCGCCCCTGCATCTCGGCGGCGGCCGCCTTGGTGAAGGTCAGGCATAGGATACGCTCGGGGACCGCGCCGCCGAGCAGGAGGCGCAGCACGCGGGCGGTGAGCACCTGCGTCTTGCCGGTTCCCGCCGACGCCGACACCCACGCATGATCGGGCGGGGCTGCGCCGTGCGCCTGATCGTCGGTCAGCGGCTGCAGGCGCTTCACGAAGCGGCCTCGGCTATCGCCATCGCCCCCGCCCCCGCATGCTCCGGCCGCCCGCGCCATTCGAGCACCCGCGCGAGCTGGTCGAAGTCGGTGTATTTCTGCGAGTATTCAGGATGCAGCTTGGCGGTGAACGGTGCATTGCCGAGCAGCATCTCGTCACATAGCTTGAAGAACAGCGCGCGGGTCAGTGCAATGTGATCGGCGGCGGGGGTGACCTCGCTCTTGTACTTGAGCCGGTCGTGAACCTTGCCGGGGTCCTTGCCGCCGCCGAGCTGCCAGTAGCGCAGCGCCTCGACCGGCCCCGGCGGCACGTCCGCGAACTCGCCCGCCGCCGCAAGGCTGCCGAGCAGCCCAAGCTGGGGCGCATAGCCGCCCGCCCATTGCGCATGGCTCGGCGGCGGCCCGGTCTTGTAGTCGATCACCGCCAGCTGGCCGTCGCGGTTGCGGTCGATGCGGTCGGCGATGCCGGTCAGCACGATGCCGTTCGCCAATGTCGCGGTCGCCTTCGCCTCCGCCGCGACCGGCTCCCAGCCGTCGGCCTCCCACGCGTTCAGCGTCGCCGTCACCCACTCCATCATGCGCCGGACGCGCGGGGCCCATAGCGCCTGCATCAGCGGCTGGTCGGCCCACTCTGCAAGCTCGGCCTCGGTCAGCGCCGTCAGCGCGGCGGGATCGAGATCGCCGCCACGAACCCAGCGTTCAAGAATTGCGTGCACCGCGATGCCGCGGTCGGCCGCGCCCGGGTCCTCATCGAGCGGCTTGAGCGCGCGCAGCTTCAGCATGCGCGCTGCGTAGAAACTGAACGGATCGGCCTTGAGCTGCTCCGCCGCCGTCACCGAAATCGTGCGCGGGCGCAGCACCGCGGGCGGGGCAGGGCGCGGCCGCGCGGCCGGGCGGATCGTGTCGCTGCGGTCGAGCGCGCGTGCCCAGCCGAGCAGTTCAGTGTCGGGCAGCAAGGCCTTGCCCGCCAGCGCCTGCAGCCGCAGCCACAGCCGCGACGCGACGTCGGGCGCGCTATCCCCCTGCCGCGCCCGCGTCAGTAGCACCCGTGGCGCACCGAGTGCAGCGACAAAATCATGCGCCGCCAGCCCGATCCGGCGTTCGAGCGCAGGCAGCTTCAACCGGCAGCGGCGGCCAGCTGCCCTCGTTCAACCCGCCGAGGATCATCAGATCGGCACGCTGCAGCCGCGCTTCGAGCAAGCCGTAGATGGCAAGGCGCGGATGCTTGCCGAACGGTGCTCGCACTGCGGTCTCGCCGAGGAAGGTTGCGAATAGCGCCGGGGCGTCACCGGGATCGAAGGCGTCGAGGCTGTCGCCGCGGGTTTCGATCTGCTCGATGAGGGCAGCAAGCGCCCGGCCCTCGGGCCCGCGCCAGAGCTCGTCGCCGCACAGCGCGATGCCGGTTTCGCGGAGAGTGGCCGTGAGTGCTGTCAGGCTGATCGCGGGGGCGGCGAAAAGGGTTTCGAGCGGGGTCAGGAGGGCGGCGAGGGCGGTCCACCATTTGGTCAAACCACTGTTGGAGGGGTCCCTATTCTGCTCATCTGCAGCGTCAAATTTATCCCGCTCATGCCTAGCGAAGTCGAGGGACCCTGCCGCACGTGGCGTGCGTGCCTCGACTTCGCTCGGCATGAGCGGGCGGGGTATTTCGGTCTTATCTAGAGCGGCTCTACCAGCCGTCGCCGCCGTCCGCTTGGCGTCCCGCT
>CAXTTR010000187.1:0-3884 GCA_964247215.1 uncultured Sphingomonadaceae bacterium | reverse complement strand
CCCGCTCTCCAACCCGCGCGCCAATCCCCGCCAGCCCCGGCGCCGGCCGCACCCCGCGCAGCTCCAAATCGAGCCCCCGCACCGCATCGAGCCACGACATCCGCTCGTCCCCCTGCCGCACCAGCGGATGCTTGAGCACCGCGAGCAGCGCCACCGGCGTAAACCCGCGCGCCGCCGCCTCGACCAGTGCCAGCAGCAGCGCCCCCGGCGGGGTCACCCGCAGCGGCGTCCCCGCCGAGTCGTCGACCTCGATCCCCCAGCGCGTGCAGTGCGCCGCAACGCGCCGCGCCAGCCCGCGGTCGGGCGTGACCAGCGCCGCCGTCGCGCCCGGCGTCTCGAGTGCGCGCCGCAACGCCAGCGCGATGACCTGCGCCTCCTCGGCGGTGTCGGTTGCAACGACGGTGCGCACGTTCTCGAACAGCGTCGGCGGCACGGCTGTGTCGCGCCAGTTGCCGGTGAACGCCGCCGGACTCATTGCGCGCGCCACCGCCGCGGTGCGGGCAGCCGGTCCGTCGGTGGCGGTGACAGCCGCCCATGGCTGGACCTCGCCCCGCGCCACGCCGAGGTGGTGCAGCAGGCACTTCAGCGCATATTGCGGATGGCCTTCGCTGTCCGCCCCGGCATGTTTGGTCTCGGGCTCGGTCAAGTGGCAGCGGATCGCGCTCCACTCCGCGTCGCTCATCGCGGCATCGAGTCCCGGCAACACGACCATGCCTCGGGGCAGCCGCGCAACCCGTGCCAGCAAACGCGCGGTAGACGGCGCGGCCCCAGTCATGCCCGCCGCGACAATCAGCCCGGCGGGAGCTTCACCCGCCTCCCACCGCGCCACCAGCGCCGCGAGCAGCCGCCGCTGGCGCACCGCAGGGTCGATCTCGCCCGAGGACGACAGCAGCTTCGGCCAGATGTCAAGCATAAGCTCAAACACCTTGAGCGTTTGCTGCCAGTGCTCGGCGAGGTCCTCGTTGACCAAGCTCCTCAGCGCGGTCGCGTCGATCTCCTCGTACTCGATCAGGTCGAACGCCGCGGCGAGCTGGTCCGCCAGCCGCAGCGCCTCGATCGAGGTCAGCCTATCGGGCCGCGACCGCCGCACCAGCCGCGCCAGCAGCAGCCGCCGTTTGAGCGGATCGATCGCGGGCGGAACCTCCGCCGCCACGTCGAGCTCATCCGCGAAGTTGCTGCCATCGTCGTCGACCGCCGCCAGCGGAGTCATCCGCGGCAGCAACAGGCCATCGCCAGATAACCGCACGAACGCCTGCGTCAGTGCCCGCACTGCCCGGCGGTTGGGCAGCCAGACCTGCGCCCGCGCGAGGCCCAGCGGCTCGTGCGCGGTGCGGTCGAGCAGCCCCTGCGCCAGCGCATCGACAAAGCCGACATGCGGCGCGATGGTATAAACCTGGGGCGTGCGCGCCCGGGTGTCGCTCAAGCGGCCGCCAGCAGCGCTTCGGTCGCGGCGACCGCGGCGGGGGTGCCGACGTCGCTCCACAGTCCGGCGTGCATGACGCCGTACAGGCGCCCGGCGGCGACCGCCCGATCCCACAGCAGCCGCAAGCCGAACGCCCCGGCCGGAGCGTCGTCGAAAAGCCGCCGCGCAACAATCTGCAGCCCGGTATAAACATACGGGGCCATCCGCCCCTCGCGCCGCCAGCGCAGCCTCCCGGTCGGGTCCATGTGGAAATCACCACGCCCGGTGTGCGATGTCGCGCGCGCCAGCGGCACAAGCAGCAGCAGTGCGTCCATGCGGCCCGCGTCCCATTGCTGCGCGAGCAGCTGCAGCGACGACGCCGCGCCGTCGACCCATAGATTATCGCTGTTGACGACGTAGAACGGATCGCCCTCGATCAGCGGCAGCGCGTGGACGACGCCGCCGCCAGTCTCGAGCAGCGCCGCGCGCTCGTCGGATATAGCAATGTCGAGCGGCTGCGCGCTGCGCCGCAGATGCGCCTCGATCTGGTCGGCAAGATAATGGACGTTGACCACGGCACGCTGCACTCCGGCAACGTGCAGATGGTCGAGCGTGCGGTCGAGCAGACTTCGCCCGGCAACCTCGACCAGCGGCTTGGGGCGCGTCGCCGTCAGCGGCCGCATCCGCTTGCCGAGCCCAGCGGCAAGTACCATCGCAGTATGCGGGATAACGATATGCGAGGCGGGAGCTGGTTCAGCGCGGACTGGCTGTGTCGCTTCGGTCAGCGTAACGGCAGTCTCGGTCAACGTCACCACCGCTTCGGTCAGGGTAACAGCCGCTTGTCTGACGGCGGCTTCGGTCAGCGCGGTAGCAGTCTCGCTCATCGCCACGCCGCCGCCCGTGCACCCGGCGGCACGTTCGCCTCGAACCAGGCGCGCACTGGGGCCAGCGCGGCAGCCGCGAAGTTGCGGTCGATGTAGCCCCACAGCCGCGGGTGCCGCTCGACATAGCCCGCCTTGCCGTCGCGGTCACGCAGCCGCGTGAAGACGCCCAAGATCTTGATATTACGCTGTGCGCCGAGGATGTCGTAAATCACCCGAAATCCCTCCGCATCGATGATGCCGCGTGCCGATAGATAGCGGTCGAGCATCGCCGCCTCAAGCGCCATCGGCACATCGCGCCGGGCATCCTGCAACAGCGATACGAGATCATACGCCGGATGCCCGACCAGCGCGTCCTGAAAGTCGAGAAGCCCCAATCCCGCCAGCCCCGGGCGCTCAAGCAGCATCAAATTATCAGCATGATAGTCGCGCAAAGTCAGCACCGGGTCCGCCGCCGTCGCCGCCAGCACGCCGGGCCAGACTGCATTCCACGCCGCGTCATAGCCCGGCGCTTCGGCTAGCCCGACCGCAGGCAAATACCATTCGGTGAACACCCGCACCTCGCGCCGCAGCTCGCTCTCGCCGTAAGGTGCCAGCGGCGGTGCCGGATGCGCGTGCAGCGCCGCGAGCACGTCGATTGCGGCCTCATAAATCGCTTGCTCGCGCTCAGGCGCAGCATCGAGCACCGGTGCCACCCGTGCATCGCCGAAGTCGTCGAGCAGGATCAGGCCTTTGTCGAGATCGGCCCCGAGCGGGCGCGGCGCGGAGAAACCGAGCTCGGCCAAATGCTTGCCGACGCTGAGGAACGGCCGGCTGTCCTCATGCACGGGAGGCGCGTCCATCAGCACCGCGGTGCGATCGCCGTCGACGACCCGGAAGTAGCGCCGGAACGACGCGTCGCCCGCCAGCGGCAGGATTTTCGCTCCGCCCCAGCCATGCGCGGCGAGGAACGCGGGAGCCGCCGCAGGTGGAATCATCACGGGGGCCATCGCCCCTCCCAAGCTGGCGGCACCGATGCTGTCAAGCTCCGCGTCGCGCCGCTGCCGTCGAGGCGCAGCCGCAGCGCGTCGGCGGGCAGCAACTCGCCCAGCCGCTCGGGCCACTCGATCAGCAGCGCGGCGTCGGTTTCCCACAGCCCGAGCGCCGCTGCCTCGCGCGGTGAATTCAGCCGGTACAAGTCGACGTGCCAGACCTCGGGCACGGTGTCGTAACTCTGCACCAGCGTGAACGTCGGCGACGGCACCTCGCCCGCCCAGCCAAGCCCGCGCAGGACAGCGCGCGCGAACGTCGTCTTGCCCGCGCCGAGGTCACCCGAGAGCGCGACGATATCGGTGGGGCGGAGGTGGGGGGCGAGGCGGGCGGCTACGGCTTCGAGCGCCGTCAGTGAAAGCTTGCTCACTCGCGGCGGCTGGCGGGATAAATTGCGATGCCGGTCGAGCTGAAATCGTTGCCGGTGCAAAGCACAGGCAGATTCTCGACCCTCGCAACGGCACGGACCATCAGGTCGAACAGGGTGAGCTTGCCGCCTCGGCCGTTGCCGCCCAAGCGGGCGCTAACGATGATCGCTGCATGGGCTGCCTGCTCACCGAACGGCATTAGGG
>CAXTTR010000186.1:0-6363 GCA_964247215.1 uncultured Sphingomonadaceae bacterium | reverse complement strand
CCGCGCTCCCACCGTCGTTATCGTCGGCCGTCCCAATGTCGGTAAATCGACGCTGTTCAACCGCCTTGTCGGGCGCAAGCTGGCGCTCGTCGACGACACGCCCGGCGTCACGCGCGACCGGCGCGAGGGCGACGGCATGCTGTACGACCTGAACTTCAAGATCGTCGACACCGCCGGGTTCGAGGATGCCGACGCGGCGACGCTGGCCGGGCGGATGCGCGCGCAGACCGATGCGGCGCTGAAGGACAGCGACGTCGCGCTGCTGGTGTTCGACGCACGCGCCGGGATCACGCCGCTCGACCGGCATTTCGCGCAGTGGCTGCGCGCCCACAATACGCCGCTGATCCTCGTCGCCAACAAGGCCGAGGGCCGCGCCGGCGAGGGCGGCGTCGCCGAAAGCTATGCGCTCGGCTTCGGCGAGCCGGTGCAGATTTCGGCCGAGCACGGCGAGGGCATGGCCGATCTGTACGAGGCACTGCTGCCGATCCTCGACCCGCTGATCGCCGAAGCCGCGGCGCTGGCTGAGGCGGCGGATGCTCCCGACGCCGAGAACGGGCCCTTGAAGCTCGCCATCGTCGGGCGGCCGAACGCGGGCAAGTCGACGCTGATCAACAAGCTGCTCGACGAGGACCGGCTCGTCGTCGGGCCCGAGGCGGGGATCACGCGCGACTCGATCACTATTGACGCCGAATGGCTCGGGCAGCCGATCCGCCTGATCGACACCGCCGGGCTGCGGCGGCGCTCGAAGGTCACCGACAAGCTCGAGCGCATGGCGGCAGTCGACACCAAATTCTCGGTCGACTTCGCCGAGGTCGTCGTGCTGCTGCTCGATGCGACGCTCGGGCTCGAGGCGCAGGATCTCCGGATCGCCGACATGGTGCTGAGCGAAGGCCGTGCGTTGATCGTCGCGCTCAATAAATGGGATGTCGCGGCCGATCAGTCGGCGCTGTTCCAGGGTGTCCGCCGCGCGCTCGACGACGGGCTGGCGCAGATCAAGGGCGTGCCGCTGATCGCCGTGTCGGGGCTGACCGGCAAGGGCCTCGACATCCTGATGAAGGCGAGCTTCGAGGCGCGCGACGGCTGGAGCCGCCGTGTTTCTACGAGCGCGCTCAACCGCTGGTTCGAGGCGGCGCTGAGCCGCAACCCGCCGCCCGCCGCCGGCGGCCGCCGCATCAAGCTGCGCTACGTCACACAGGCTGCGACGCGCCCGCCGACCTTCGTGGTATTCGGCAACCGGCTCGAGGAGTTGCCCGAGAGCTACCGGCGCTATCTGGTCAACGGGCTGCGCGAGGAGCTTGGGTTCGACGGCGTGCCGATCCGGCTGACGCTGCGGGGCAACAAGAACCCGTTCGCCTGACCGTTGCTGTCCGTAAAGGCTGCGGACGACCTCCCGCGGGAGAGGGCTGGAACACCGGGCGCTCGCGCTTTAGACTGACCGCATGTCCAGACACGCCACTCGACTTGCCGACCTCCGTTTACAGCTCGCCGCCGATCACCTGTCCGGCTTCGTCGTCCCGCTCACCGACGAGCATATGAGCGAATACGTCGGCAGCTATGCGCAGCGGCTGACGTGGCTGACCGGGTTTCAAGGCTCGGCGGGTGCGGCGGTGGTGCTCGCCGACAAGGCGGCGATTTTCACCGACGGGCGGTACACGCTGCAGGTCCGCGAGCAGGTCGACGGAGCACTCTACGACTATGTCGCCGTACCCGCGACGTCGACGACCGAGTGGCTGGCCGCAAACGCCCGGGCTGGTGACCGCATCGGCTATGACCCGTGGCTGCATGCGAAAGGCTGGGTAGCCGCGACATCGAAGGCGCTGGCCGAGGTTGACGCCAGGCTGATCGCGGTCGATAACGCCATCGACCGTATCTGGTCCGATCGTCCGCGGCCGTCGGCAGCGCCGGTCGAGGTCCATCCCGAGGCGCTGGCAGGCGAGAGCTCGGCGGCTAAACGCGACAGGATCGCCGCGTGGCTCGATACGCGCAAGGCCGACTCTGTCGTCATCACCGCGCTCGATTCGATCGCGTGGGTGTTCAATATCCGCGGGCGTGATGTCGCACATACGCCGGTGGCGCTGGCGTTCGCGCTGCTCCATGCCGATCGCAGCGCCGATCTGTTCGTCGATTCGGGCAAGGTCACTCCCGAGGTCGTCGCGCACCTTGGTGACAGCGTACGGCTGCATCCGCGCGACAGCTTCGCCGCCGCGCTGGCCGATCTCGGCGGGCGCACTATCGTCGCGGATCCCGCCAGCGCCGTCGCGGCGGTATTCGCGGCGCTGACCGGCGGCGGCGCGCGCATTGTCGAGGCACGCGATCCGTGTGTGCTGCCCAGGGCTATCAAGAATGCCACCGAGATCGCCGGTGCCCATGCCGCGCACCGGCTCGACGGCGCGGCACTGACGCGGTTTCTGCACTGGTTTGCCAGCGAAGCGCCAAAGGGCGAGCTCGACGAGCTTGGCGCGGCGGCGAAGCTGCTGCAGTTCCGCGAGGCGACCAACCAGCTGCAGGACCTCAGCTTCGACACGATCTCGGGAGCCGGGCCGAACGGCGCGGTCGTCCACTACCGTGTCTCCGAGGCGACGAATCGCAAGATCGCGCCGGACAGCCTGTTCCTGATCGACTCAGGTGGACAGTACCGCGACGGGACCACCGACGTCACCCGCACGCTCGCGGTCGGCACGCCGGCGCCCGAGATGCGCGACCGCTTCACCCGCGTGCTGCAGGGCCATATCGCGCTATCGAGCGCGCTCTTTCCAGCTGGCACGCGCGGCGCGCAGCTCGATGTGCTGGCGCGGCGGCCGTTGTGGGAAGCGGGGCTCGACTACGCGCATGGTACCGGGCATGGCGTCGGCAGCTATCTCGCGGTGCACGAAGGCCCGCAGCGTATCGCGACAATGGCGGGCGGTCAGCCCGGCGGCGACGAGCCGCTGGCGGCGGGGATGATCGTCTCGAACGAGCCCGGCTATTACAAGCCCGGCGCGTACGGCATCCGGATCGAAAATCTCGTGCTGATCGAGCCGCGCGAAGTACCCGGTGCCGAGAAACCGATGCTGGGCTTCACGCCGCTGACGCTGGCTCCGATCGACCGCACGCTCATCGATGTTGCCATGCTGAGCCCGGCCGAGCGCGGCTGGGTCGATGCTTATCACCAGCGTGTCGCCGCTGAGATCGGGCCGCTGCTCGATCCGGACGAGCAGGCTTGGCTGGCGGACGTGACAAAACCGCTCTGACCATCGCGCTCTAAATCGGTTGACATTTCTCCCCTATGGTTATATCCCGATTTTTGCGCTCGCACGACCGGGCGGTTAAAGATGATTTTCACCCGCTCGGTCGAGTAAATCCAACAACAGCGTAACTTACTGGTTATCAACAGTAATTCGCGTCAGCACCTGTCGCTTTTGCGTCGCCTTCCGCGAGCCGGTTACAGGCGTTGCCGCGTCAATGAAGAGGAGTTCTGATGCTTAACGATGTCAGGCAAATCGCCATCATCGCCGCCGATGCCCCGGCACGGGTTAAGCCGTCGAACTACCCGCCGCCATTTGCCAAGTCGCTTAGAGGGCGTGTCAAGCAGCCGCTCGGCGATCTGTTCCGTCTGACGAACTTTGGCGTTAACCGGACAAGCTTCGCGCCAGGCGCGGTTTCGGCACTCTTCCACGCGCACAGCAGGCAGGACGAGTTCATCTACGTGCTCAGCGGCGAGCTCATCCTGCGCTCCGGCGACAGCGAAACCTTGCTCCAATCCGGCATGTGTGCGGGCTTCGTGAAAGGCGGCCTGGCACACCAGCTCATCAACCGTTCAGCCGCGGAAGCGGTTATTCTCGAAGTTGGTGATCGAACCGCAGGCGACGCGGTAACCTATCCCGAAGACGATCTGCGAGCGGTAATGGGTGAGGACGGCAAGTGGCAGTATATGCACAAGGACGGCACGGCGTGGTGACCCGGTCGACTGGCGCGAAATCGATCGCACGCATCGCGTTGCTATTGGCGGCAGCGCTGCTCCAGACCGCCGCCGCGCATAAGCCGAAGATCGTGTCGCTTGGACGGATTACCGACACCGGTTCGGCATTCGCGGCGACGACTCAGCTGCTCGGGCCAAGCGGCGAGCTGCGCGGCACCGCGGCACTGACCGCGACCGACAACGGTACGCGCGTCGTCGCGCAGCTCGAAGGGCTGATACCCGGGCCATACGCGATCGATCTGCACAGGCTTGGCCGCTGTGACGGTGCCGGTTTTGCCGCCAGCGGTGAAAGCATCGCCCGTTCGGCAACCGTCATCGCCGGTGTCGACGGGCACGCGGCCATCGAGCTAACCATCGACGGACGGCCGTTTGTCGATGGAGCGCAACCGCTGCTCGGCGCGACCGGCGCGGCGATCGTTCTCGACTCGGGTCCGCGCGATGGGCATGGGGCCGTGCCGATCGCGTGCGGCGCGCTCGCCCCGCATGTCGCGGCCGCGCGCTGATCCGCCGTCAGCCGGTATGCTTCACGCCGATCCTTGACGCTGACGGACAGGACCCGTATTTGCGGGCACGCTCGTGTGGCGGTCGTAGCTCAATTGGTTAGAGCGCCGGTTTGTGGTACCGGAGGTTGCGGGTTCAATCCCCGTCGTCCGCCCCAGCGAATTTTATCAGCACGACATCGGCGGTGTTTGACGCTGGGCGGGTGTCCAGCTTTTGCCGACGGAATTAATACGGCACCGTACTCATTATCGAGTACTTCTGCCGCGTCCAGCCGGTAAGGTGTCGGAAAACCTTACAAATAGAATGGTTTGCATCCGTTACGATCGCGTCAGGGCAGTCAGTTAGGTAGTTGGCCTGATACTTGCTGTGTTAACTCCGATGCACCTTCGCATTAAGTATAGGAGTTCTCATGTCCAAGCTTGCACTCGCAGTGCTGGTCGCGCTCGCGGCAGCTGGTTCGGCCCAGGCGGTCGTGACCGTCACGTCGACCAATGGTCCTGACACGCAGCCGCTGCCCACCGGCCAGAGCGTCATCTATGATTTCGAAAGCGGTACGCCGGCTGGCCTCACTGGTAACTTCAACATCGTTCAGGGCTCCGCGACCGGCCTCTACGCCGCGCCGCTCGGCGATACGACGAAGTACCTTACCGTTCCGGGTATTGGCTCGACGGGTAGCGCCACGCTGGTACTGAACCAGTCGTATCGCACCCTGAGCTTTTATTGGGGGTCGATCGACACCTATAACAGCGTTACTTATCTCACCGCCGCCGGCGTCAGCCTCGGGACGTTCTCGGGCGGCATGATACCGTCAGCTCCCGCCGACGGCAGCCAGGGTAACGCGCTCAACAACCGCCGCGTCAACTGGGACTTTGGTGCCGACGCGGTGAAGACACTTGTCTTTACCTCGACGGGTAACTCGTTCGAGCTCGACAACATCGCGGGTGCTGCGGCGAACCAGTCGTCGCCGACGCCTGAGCCGACGACCTGGGCCATGCTGGCCGCCGGTATCGGTATGGTCGGTGCCTCGATGCGCAGCCGCCGCCGTTCGCGCTCGGTCGTCGCTTAACTGCTTTCCGCGGTAAAATCGGGGGCCGCGATTCAGCCGAAAGCTGGGTCGCGGCCTTCGACTTACCTGAATGCCAGCGCAGCTGCCTATGCCGGATTGTCCAAGCTGAACGAATCCGCATTCTCGTCATAGGCAAAGACTTCGCCGTAGCGTCCCCACTGGACGATCGAGCGCAATGTCTGCGCGGCATACTCCTCCGACATGAAATCCTCGAGCTCGTCGCGGAAGCGGCTGCCGGGGGCCTTGTGGCTGGCGCGGTCGTCGAGGACGCGGCGGATGTGCGCCGCCATCGGAACGTAGGCGAGCAGCTGCTGCGCGAACAACGCCTTGCGCTGGTCGGTCTCGGCATGGATGTAGCGGAACGCCGGCGGCAGCAGCTTAAGGTCGCCGCCCTCCAGCTCGGCGAAACGCAGCAGCTGGAGCACCTCGGCGATCGGGAACAGCTCGTCGGCTTCGTACTGCAGCTCGCTCGCCAGCTGCGGCAGGTCGGCGTTGCCGTTGTGCGGCTCGGCGGCGACCGCTTCCATCAAGCCCGCCAGCGTATTGGTCGAGACCCGCGGCAGCGTCATGCCGAGCCCGGTACCGGGAAATAGCCCCTCGCGCGGCTCGCCGGGTGCGGCTTTCTGCGTCATGCGGACATAAATGTCCTCGACCAGCGCGCGGAATGCCGGATCCTGCCGGTTGCGCGGCTGCGTCAGCTCGACCTTGATTTCGGCGACGACGCGCCCGGGGTTGGACGAGAACACCAGGATGCGGTCGCACATCAGCACCGCCTCCTCGATATTGTGCGTCACCATCAGGATCGACTTGATCGGCATGCGTCCTTCCGACCACAGGT
>CAXTTR010000185.1:0-6372 GCA_964247215.1 uncultured Sphingomonadaceae bacterium | reverse complement strand
AGCGACTGAAAGGCATACAGGTCGACGCCGGTTGACTGGATCGTTGTCGTCGCCGGCACCGCCAATCCGTCAATGTACTGGCGCGGCGTGAACCCGCGTACCGTGATGAAGTCATAGCGCGGATCGGGCCCGTAGTTCTCGCCGAACACGCCTGCGGTGTAGCGCACCGCCTGCTGCGCATCGACAAAGCTGAGCAGGTCGATTTGATCGCGCGTTATAACGCTGATCGACTGCGGCGTCTCGATCAGCGGGATCGTCGTCTTGGTCGCGGTCTGGGCACCTTGCGGAACATAGCGGCTCGCGGTGACGATAATTGCACCGTCACCGGTACGCGTTGTCTTGATCGTCTCGCCGCTGCCCGTAGCGGTGGGCAGCGCGTCGGGCGTTTGAGCCGCGGCGTGATAGGCAGCTAACATCGTTCCGGCAAGCCACACCCAGCTAACAAGGCGCACACGCAGTTCAAATCTGGTCATTGGCAATCCCCTTGTTGGCTCGCTCGCTCCGCCCCAATTATCGTTGATGAAACGATAAGCCCGCTGCCATTTGGCCCTACTGCGTGAACGGGTCGATTGCTATTGCGTTCGGGCCATTTCGCGATTGTCGTGCGATCTTAGTTTCGCGAAACGATGGCGCGCCAGCTTCCCTCGGCTACGCTCGATCAGGGCTGGTTAGTATTCGCCATCCACGCTGCTAATGGGTGCGCACCGAGGGAGTGTACGATGCTTGCTCGTACTGAGGGTTCTTCGTCTTGGCCGTGCTTGGTTACTGCGTATCCAGAGTTCGCACCCGGCGTGCTTTTTTACTGATCGTCAGCGCTGGGGCAGCTAGCTGTCGAGGCCGATGCAGCGGGATGGCCACGCCGACAAGGCCCTCTCGACGACATCCTCAAGCGCTGCGAAGTCGGCGGAGACCCGGTGCAGAACGGCCATCCCTTGCATAATTGCGCAGTAGAAGTGCGCGAGCCGTCGCGGATCAGCGGACGGGTCGAGCTCGCCCGAATTTTTGGCGCTGATGAACGCCGCTTCGAACCCCGCCTCCATCGCGCGCGCGCTCTGGCTGACGATGGCTTTACCGGATCGCCCCGAGCGCCGGCGCAGGTGTTTGTGAACAAGCATCCGCGCGGGCGATCCGGGTTGCGCATCCGCGTGACATGGCCGCGTAGCGTCCGGGACAGTCCCGTAAACACGTCGGGCTCGTCGAGGGCGGAGAGGGCCGCCACTGCCTCGGTAGCGGCGTAGCGCTCCAGCACTTCCAAGAACAGCGCCTGCTTGTCTCCGAAGGCATTGTAGAGGCTTCCGCGGCCCAGCCTCGTAGCGCCCTCCAGGTCTTGAGTGGAGGTCGCCTCATAGCCGGAGCGTCAGAACGCGTGCGCCGCCCGGTCCAAGACCGCCTCCCGATTCAACTGCTTCACTCCCACCATAGCCGCTTCTACCACACGCGGGGCGCAGTGCCATCGTTGACTGAACGTTACAGAAAGGTGCAGGGTCGAGTTCGATGCGAGGAGAAGCGCGTGTCGCTCGAAGGCTCAAAGGTAGCGCTCATAGTTGGGGCGGGAGATTGCCTCAGCGCCTCCCTGACCCGCAGGCTCACCGCCGTCGGCATCAAGGTCGCGCTCGCGGCGCGCAACACCGGAAAGCTATCCGGCTTACTGGACGAAACCGGCGCTTTAGCCTTCGAATGCGACGCTGCAAAGCCGGACGCGGTGGCGCGCCTGTTCCAGGCGACCGCGAGCCACAAGGAAAGCGCGCTATTCGCCCCCTTCGCCGTGGGCAAGTTCGCGCTGCGCGGCCTGGGCCAGAGCATGGCGCGCGAACTTGGGCCGAAGGGCGTCCATGTGGCGCACGTGGTGGTGGACGGCGGCATCCGCAGCGCCAGGCACCCCGATGCGCCCGATCGGCCGGACGGCACTCTCGATCCCGACGCCATCGGACGCCTATCTCCACCTGATCGCCCAGTCCCGCAGCGCCTGGACCCAAGAACTCGACCTGCGGCCCTGGACCGAACGGTTCTGACCTCAAGCCCTTTTACGGAGAACGACGATGATCACCTTCTACTACCATCCTTCACCCAATCCGGTGAAAGTTGCGCTTTTCCTAGAAGAGGCCGGGCTCGACTACGAAGTCGTGCCGGTGGACACCCGCAAGGGCGAACAGTTCGGTCCGGCGTTCCTGGCCGTCAATCCCAACGCCAAGACGCCGGCCCTGACCGACGGCGATGCCAAGCTATTCGATTCCACGGCCATTCTGCTCTACCTAGCGCAGAAGACAGGCAAGTTCCTGGTCAAAACGACTGACGAAGACCGTGCTCAGATGCTGTCCTGGCTGATGCTGGTCGCCACCGGCATCGGACCCTATTCGGGCCAGGCAGTGCACTTCAAACACTTCGCGCCGGATCCTAAAGAGTATGCCGTGAATCGCTATATGTACGAGGCCGAACGCCATTGGGGCCTGGTCGAGGCGCAGCTCGGCAGGGGCCGCTACATGGTCGGCGGCACCTATTCCATCGTCGACATGTCCGTCTGGGGCTGGGCGCGGGCGCTCCCCTTCCTCTTCGGGCCTGAGGCCTGGACACAGTATCCGAACGTCAAGCGCCTGCTCGACGAGATCAGCGCCCGGCCGGCGGCCGAACGGGTAGCGGAGCTCGCCACGCGCTACAGCTTCAAGCAGGAGATGGACGACGAGGCGCGCAAGATGATGTTCCCGTCGAACCAGCGCCTCGTTGCAGGCTGAGCCAATGACAGACTTATCGGCGTACACGCCGCCTGAGGTTTGGACCTGGGCCAAGGAGAACGGCGGCCGGTTCGCCAACATCAATCGTCCGATCTCGGGCGCCACGCACGAGAAGGATCTGCCGGTCGGCCGTCATCCTCTGCAGCTCTACTCCCTGGCCACGCCGAACGGGGTGAAGGCCACCGTGATGCTGGAGGAACTGCTCGAACTCGGCCACGCGGGCGCGGAGTACGACGCCTGGCTGATCCGGATTGGCGAAGGCGATCAGTTCGGCAGCGGCTTTGTCGCGGTCAATCCAAATTCCAAGATCCCGGCGCTGATGGACCGAAGCGGGCCGTCCCCGATCCGGGTGTTCGAATCCGGCGCCATCCTGGTGCATCTGGCCGAAAAGTTCGGGGCCTTCCTGCCGACCGATCCTCAAACGCGCGCGGAGTGCCTCTCCTGGCTATTTTGGCAGGTGGGCAGCGCCCCCTACCTCGGCGGCGGCTTTGGCCACTTCTACGCCTATGCCCCGAGCAAGATCGAATACGCCATCGACCGGTTCGCCATGGAGGTGAAGCGCGAACTGGACGTGCTGGACCGGCGGCTGGCCGACAGCGCCTACTTGGCGGGTGCAGAGTATACGATCGCCGACATGGCCGTGTGGCCCTGGTACGGCAGCTTGGCCAAAGGCCTGCTCTACGAGGCGGGCGAGTTCCTGCAGGTACAGGACTACGCCAATGTGCAGCGCTGGGCCGATACGGTCGGGGAACGCCCGGCTGTGCGGCGCGGGCGTATGGTCAATCGAAATTTCGGCGAACCCGCCGCGCAATTGCATGAACGCCACGAGGCATCGGACTTCGCCGCCAAGACGCAGGACAAGCTGGCAGCGGCTGGTTGAACCCATTGCGCGGCGGGCTCGAAGCGGGTCGCCCCGCGTCTGCATTTCAAGCCTTTGCCGAGGAGATCGTCCGATGACCAAGCCGATGAGGATAGACTGTGTTTCGGACGTCTCTTGCCCATGGTGCGTCGTCGGCCTCGCGGACTGAAGGAAGCGCTGCCGCGGGTCGCCGGCGTGGTGGACGCAAACATCCAGTTTCAACCGTTCGAGCTCAATCCCGATATGCCGGGCGAAGGTCAGGACTTTTCGAGCACGTGGCGCAGAAGTACGGCGCAACGCGCGAGCAGTCGGCCGCCAACCAGGAGACCATCCGCGCCCGCGCCGCGGAGGGTTCACCATGGCCTTCAAGGACGGCAGCCGCATCTACAACACCTTCGACGCCCACCGCCTGCTTCACTGGGCGGAGATTGAAGGACGGCAACCGGCGCTGAAACGCGCGCTCTTCGAGGCCTATTTTGCTGACAGTCTCGACCCGAGCGATCACGAGGTCTTGGCCGCCACGGCGGCCAAGACCGGGCTCGACGAAGCTGCAACTCGTGAGGTTCTGGAGTCCGCACGTTACAGCAGCGAGGTCCGCGCCGAGCAGCGGAAGTGGCAGGCGGCCGGAATTAACGCGGTGCCAGCCGTGATAATTAACAATCGTCATCTCATCAGCGGCGGACAGCCGGCTGACGTGTTCGAAAGCCTTATCCGCAGGATCGCCGCAGACGCGCCGTAATGCCCTGCAGACGATCGGCTAAGCGACGTCGCTTAGCGGGAGATTCGTCACCCGCCGTCGGCTCGTAATGCTTGCGGCGTGCCGCTTTGCCGCTCAGAACAGCCTGTTGCTATCAGGCTGCCAAGCCGAGTGCTGGCAATGAGGATGCCCGATCGCTCTACTATCTCCGACAAGCGCGTTTGCACCGCGCCTACTGCCCGCCCGTGAAGACAGCGCCGCTGCGGGGCGTTTCGTCGACATGGAGGCTGAACACGTCGGGCCGGGAGTAGTGGCCGACGACGTCAAAGTCGTAGCGGGCGCGGATGATCTCGTCGGTGTCGATCTCGGCGGCAAGGAGGCCCGTCTCCCGTTCGAGCGGCCCCGCCAGCACGTCCCCCAGCGGGCCGACGATCATGCTGCCGCCTCCGATCAGGGGGCGGTCGGCGTCCCAATGCTCGACCTGGACGCCCAGCTCGGATGGCGACGGCTGCGTCTGGCAACAGCTGACGACGAAGCAGCGCCCTTCGTGCGCGATGTGCCGCATCGAACTGCGCCACACGTCCCGCTCGTCGACCGTCGGAGCACACCATATCTCGACGCCCTTGGCGTACATGGCGGTCCGGAACAGCGGCATGTGGTTTTCCCAGCAGATCACGGCGCCGAGCTTGCCGGCGGCGCTCGCCACCACGGGCATGGTCGAGCCGTCGCCTTGCGACCAGATCAGCCGCTCGGTCCCGGTCGGCATCAGCTTGCGGTGCTTGGCGGCGACGCCGGACTCGGGCTCGATGAAGACCGCGGTGCAGAACAGCGACGATCCCGCGCGCTCGATCACGCCGACGACGAGGGCCGCGCCCGTCCGCGCGCTCAGCCCGGCCAAGGCCGCCAGTTCGGGCCCGTCCATGTCGATCGCGTTGCCGTAGTAGCGGGCGAATGCCTCGCGCCCCTCCGGCAGGCGAAAGCCGAGCCTCGTCCCGAAGTGCTCGCCTTTCGGGTAGCCGCCGAGCAAAGCCTCTGGCATCACGACGAGCTTCGCGCCCGAAGCGGCGATCCGGTCCTCGAACAAGAGGATATTGCGCAAAGTCGCCGCCTTGCCCTCGTAATCCGATCCGATCTGGAGGGCAGCGACGGTTATCTTGTTCATTGGGGATATCTAGCGGGCCAGCCGGGCGATGAACACCGGCGTCTGCAAGACAGGCCCGGCTCTCCGCACGAGATCGAGCCGCTTTGCGCCTTCTACGGCCGTTCCCGCGCCCGATCGGGACCGGGAAGCGGCCGGCAACCGACCAAAGCCAGTCGCGTCGTGCAGGCAAGTTCAGCCCCGGTAGCCCGTTGGCAGCTTTCGGGTGTGATCGCCTGCAATATTCCACGCCGATTAACAGAATGCCGCTGGCGACAATGCGCGGGGTAGCCGGGGCCTGGACGACAATGCCTTCGCAGTTCCGGCAACCGTAGCGCGGCCGGCTGGGTCGCGATCAGGACCTTCAACGGCGTCGCCGGACCGATCACCGCGGCGTCTTCAGCGCATTCAGCACAGCCGCGATGACCGCGGCGTCGGCACCGCGCGCGATCTTCACCGACACGCCGTCGATGATGGCCTATGTCGGGCTGGTCCCGTCCGAGCGCTCCAGCGGCGCACGCACCAGCCGCGGCCGTATCACCCTGGCGGGCAACGCTCACGCACGTACCATGCTGGTCGAGGCAGGCTGGACCTACCGGCTGCCCGCGCGCGAGGAGCGACGCTATCTCGAGCGGGTCGCGAACCTGCCCGCAGACATCCAGGCGATCGGCTGGAAAGCGCAGGTGCGGTTGTGCCAGCGGTTCCGGCCTGTCGGCCGCGGGCAAGCCCCAGCCCAAGGTGAACACCGCGATCGCGCGCGAGCTGGTCGGCTACGCCTGGGACATCGCCCGGCGCGTGCCGGTGGCGGCAGCGTCCTGAGCGTGTCCATTTAGACGAGAGGAGGCGCCAGCCGCCCAGCAGCATAGACCTGGCCGGTGTGTCGCGGGCACCCGACTGTGATGGGCAACCCTCGGTGTACGGTGGGGCAGGCATGTCCGACGCCCGAGCT
>CAXTTR010000184.1:0-6378 GCA_964247215.1 uncultured Sphingomonadaceae bacterium | reverse complement strand
AAGATGACGCGGTGACCGGCGTTCGCCAGCGCTAGCGCCTGATCGTCCCAGCTGTCCGCGCTAAGCGGCCAGCCGTGGATCAGCACCACCGGCGGCCCGTCGCCCCAATCCTTAACGTACAGCTCGGTCGCGTCGCTGGTCTTGACCATCGGCATCGTTCATCTCCGGTGAATGAGCGTTGGTGGAACGTGTTGTCATTGCGGCGGTTCCGATTGTCACGGCATGGCCACCGAGCCCGGCGGGGCTGGCGGCGTCGGCGCGATCGCCTATATTGACGGCAGGGCGCGTCGGTTTTCCGGGGGCGCAGGTGCGAAAAGGCTGGTTGCCATGGTTTCGAAGCGTCTGAAGTTTGCCGCCGCAATCGGCCTGATGGTGCTGATCCCGGCACCGGCGATTGTGCAGGCGGCGGCCGAGACCGACACCTACAAGCAGCTCGACGCGCTGATGGACGTGTTCGAGCGCGTCCGCGTCGACTACGTCGACAAGGTTGACGACAAAAAGCTGATCGAGGGCGCGATCAATGGCATGCTTGCCAGCCTCGATCCGCATTCGAGCTATATGGACGCCCGCGACTTCGCCCAGATGCGCCAGACGACGGATGGCGAATACGGCGGGTTGGGGCTGACGGTCAGCACCGAGGACGGTGCGGTCAAGGTGGTCGCGCCGACCGATGATACCCCGGCGGCGCGCGCCGGGATGAAGGCGGGCGACTACATCACGCGCATCAATGGCGAGCTGCTCTACGGCGTGTCGCTGAACGAAGCCGTCGACAAGATGCGCGGCGCGGCGGGCACCGATATCAAGCTGACGGTGGTGCGCGAGGGCTCGATCAAGCCGCTCGAGTTCGCGCTGCGGCGTGAGATCATCAAGATCAAGCCGGTCAAGTGGGAGGTCAAGGACGATGCCGGGATTATCCGCATCTCGACCTTTAGCAAGCAGACCGGCCCGGCGACGCGCGAGGCGATCAACGCGATCGAGAAGCAGCTTGGGCCCAAGTTGACCGGCTTCGTCGTCGACCTGCGCTCGAACCCCGGCGGGCTGCTCGATCAGTCTATCGAGGTGTCGAGCGCGTTCATCGACCACGGCGAGGTCGTCTCGCAGCGCGGCCGCGCCAAGACCGACATCCAGCGCTATTACGCGCACGGCGGCGACCTGACCGGCGGCAAGCCGATTGTCGTGCTGATCGACGAAGGCTCGGCATCGGCCGCCGAGATCGTCGCGGGAGCGTTGCAGGATCATCGGCGGGCGCTGATCATCGGCCAGCGCAGCTTCGGCAAGGGCTCGGTCCAGACGCTGATCCCGCTCGGTGAGGACACCGCGCTGCGCCTGACCACGGCGCGTTACTTCACGCCGTCGGGCCGCTCGGTGCAGGAAGCCGGGATCGAGCCCGACGTCGTCGTGCCGCAGCTCAGCGACGCGGCATTGAAAGACCGGCTGCCGCACCTGCGCGAGGCCGATCTGCGCCGGCACCTGATTAACGACGTCAAGGCCGACAACAAGCTGGTCGAGGCCGACGACAAGAACGATCCGCGCTTTGCCGCGACACCCGAGTCGCTGAAGAAGGCAGGTGTCACCGACTATCAGATGGACTATGCGCTGAAGACGCTGGCGCGGCTCGATCCCAACCCGCCGATCAAGATGGCGTCGGCGGCTCCGGTCGATGCAAAGACTGCGGTGCACTGAGGGCGAGCGCTGGCTGAGCGCTGCGCTATGAGTAAGCACGCCAAGCCTACCGGCATCCGCGCCCTCAAAGCACGCAGCACAGCGCTGGTGGCGATCTGCCGTAAGTGCGGCAAGAAGCTTGGCGGCGGCTTCGGCAAGGACGGTGACGTTAGCCTTGCCAAGGCACTGCGCCGCGACTTCGACCTCGGCAAGGGCAAGCGTGCCAGCGTCCGGCTTGTCGAAACCGGCTGCCTCGATATCTGCCCCAAGGGTGCGGTGGTCGTCGTCGCGGGTGACCGGCCGAACGAGATACTGCTGATCCCGGGCGGTACCTCGATCGATGACGTCGCGGCGCGGCTGGGTTTGGTCGCGTTGCTGCCGCGGACGGAACTTGAGTCCTAGACGGTGGTTCCGACTCCGACCTTAACGAGCACGCTAGGATGATCCCATGGCCACCCACGCCAAAGCCGTCGACATCGCGCAACCGCAGTACAATGTCGACTATAAGGAAATCCAGCCATTCGAGACGCTGAAGAAGCTGCCGCTGACGCTCAACGACAATGCTCGCTCGTCAAGCGTCAAGGCACTCAACCAGCTGCTCGCCGACACGATGACGATCCGCGACCTGTACAAGAAGCATCACTGGCAGATGTCGGGAGCAACCTTTTATCAGCTGCATCTGCTGCTCGATAAGCATTATGAAGAGCAGGCCGAACTCGTCGATACCATCGCCGAGCGCATCATGTCGCTGGGCGGCATCAGCATCGCGATGGCGCCTGATGTCGCCGAAATGACCAAGATCCCGCGTCCGCCGAAGGGCCGCGAGGACGTCCCGACGCAGCTCGCCCGCCTGCTCGAAGCACACGAGATCATCCTGCGCCAATCACACGAAGGCGCCGATGCAGCCGATGAGACCGGCGACGACGGCACCAACGACCTGTTCGTCAGCGAAGTTATCCGCACCAACGAGCTACAGGTCTGGTTCATCGCCGAGCACCTTGCCGCGACGACGCTGGTGAGGGATGACAAGTAAGCGATCTAGACCGTATACAGTGCAAGTTGGACCGTACCCCCGCGCAGACGGGGGTCCATACGTGTCGATCGAATGACGTGTATGGGCCCCGCCTGCGCGGGGTAACGACGGAGCTGACCGAAGTCGGCTCTAGCCTTCTTCCGTTTAAGGGCCGCTGAGCGGCGCTTCCGCAATCGTCAAACTCCCGCTACAGCACCGCATCCGCCGCTGTCCGGGAACACCGCTTTGCTTCGCCAACTCTACGACCGGCTGCTGGTGCTCGCCGGGCGGCCCGATGCCGAGCGCTGGCTGGCGCTGGTATCCTTCATTGACGGCGCGATCTTCACGCTGCCGCCCGAATTGCTGCAGCTGCCGATGTCGCTGGCGCGTCCGAACCGGGCGTTGCGCTACGGCCTTGTCGGTATCGTCGCGTCGACCGTCGGCGGGCTGGTCGCGTATCTGATCGGTGCGACGCTGTTCCACCCGGTCGCGACACCGATTCTGCACCTGCTCGGCAAGGAGGCCGAGTTCGCGCACTTCAGCCAGGAGGTGCGCGGCAACGCGCTGCTGTGGCCGGTGTTCTACCTGATCGCGCCAATGCCGGCGGGGGTCGCGGCGGGCAGCCTCATGCTCGGCGTGATCGGCGCGGTCGACGCGGCGATTATTGGCCGCGGCTCGCGTTACATCCTCGTCGCGCTCGTATTGAAGCGCTTTGGGGCGACAGCGGCGCACTACATCGAACTGCACTCGCACCGCGTGCTGGTGGTGTTTGCAGCGCTGTTCGGCGCTGCGGTACTGGTCCGTTATGCGCTCTGACCTCCATAGCCACGATAGCGACAGCCATGCGCGCCGTCTTGCGACCGCGCTGCTCCTCGCCGGTTCGGGAGCGCTGCTCGGCGGTGCGCTGGCGTTCCAGCACATAGGGCACCTGGCGCCGTGCGAGATGTGCATGTGGCAGCGCTGGCCACACGTCGCGGCGTTGAGCCTCGCGCTGCTGGCGTGGCTGCTGCGCTTCGACCGGCGGCTGCTCGCGGTCGCTGCAGTCAGCGTCCTCGTTGGCGCAGGCATCGGCGCGTTCCACGCCGGGGTCGAGTGGCATCTGTGGGCCGGGCCGCCGGCCTGTACCGCCGCGCCGCTTAGCGGCAGTATCACCGATATCACCGCGATGGTGCTGGCAACGCCGCTGATCCGTTGCGATGCGGCGGCGTGGACGCTGTTCGGCGTGTCGATGGCAGGCTATAACGCGCTGCTGTCAACGCTGATCGGTGGAGCGAGCTTGTGGCTGATTACGAGGCACCGCAGGGTGGCGGGCAACGCTTTGCAGCCAGTGCCCCCGGCACTGACACGCTAAGCGCTGCTCCGGTCCGCCGCTTGCCCGGCGACCGCGTCGAGACTGTCGAACAGATGATCCGCGTCGACCATGCGGGAGAATATGGTGCGGCGCGCATCTATGCGGGTCAGCTCGCTGTGATGGGTGACCGTAGCGTGGTCAGCGCCGAGATCGCGCAGATGAAGGCGCAGGAGGCGCGGCACCTGGCTACCTTCGACCGGCTGATCGTCGAGCGCCGGGTGCGCCCGACGCTGCTGCATCCGCTGTGGCATGTCGCCGGTTATGCGCTCGGTGCGGCAACCGCGCTGCTCGGTCCGAAGGCGGCGATGGCATGCACCGTCGCGGTCGAGACCGAAATCGACAAGCATTATTCGTCACAGCGCGCCGTGCTCGATGCTGTCCCGGATCAGGACCCCGAACTCGCCGTGCACATCGCCGATTTTCAGGCGGACGAGGTCGAGCACCGCGACACCGCCGCCGACCATGTCGGCGACACGCCCGGCTTCGGACTGATGAGCGCGGTAATTCGCGCCGGGTGCCGCGCGGCAATCGCGGTAACGAAACGGGTGTAAGGTCGCCGCACATCGTGCGCCGCGACCTCGTCACAGTTAGTTTGCGACCGCCGTGATCCGGCGGCGGCGCATCGAGAAGCCGACCAGCGCGAAGCCGGTGATCAGCGTTGCCCAGACTGTCGGCTCGGGCACGCCCGGCGTCACCGAACCGCCAGCAACGCCGGCGATGTCGTCGAGTTCGAAGGCGATTGCCGTCGAGTTGAACACGACGCTGTTGGCGGTCGCGGTACCGAAGTCGAAGTTGACGCGACGGTTGTTGGTCGTCGTCGCCTGAGCACCGTCGGCAGTCGCACCGGGGATCTGGTTTCCGGCGAAGGTCCCGAGGCTGGTGCCGGTACCACCCGTCCCGGTGAAGAACGTGACGTTATTGTAGGTGTCGATCGAGCCCCAGTAAAAGCTGATGCTACGATAGGCATTGCCGAGATTGAGCGTGGCAGTGCCGCCGGTTCCCATACCGAGGCCGGGAACGACCAGATATGGCGTTGCATCCCCGAGCGGTGCGGCCGCCAGCTGCGCGGTCGTGCCGGTGGTAATGCTGTAATTTCCCGTCAGCCCGGCGGGGGCGCCGCTGTTGAAATTGAAGATGACGTTCTGGATGGCCGGATTGTCGGGGCCGGGCGTCGAGGTCACGACGGTTACGGCTCCGGCCGACGTCGCCATTGCTGCGGCAGCGAGCGCTGCCATGAGGATCTTGGTCATACTAACTCCACTGTTATGCGCCTTGAGCAAAATAGCTCGCGGATCGGGATGCAAAATCAATGCCTTAGGAATTAATTATTTCATGGTTTAAACGATCATTAGCGATCAATAATTTAGAAATTGCATTTAACATTTTAGCAATGTCGTGTTCAGGAAACTGCTGCCCGAGCTGATCAAAACTGTCGGAAAATTTTACAGTGACGCGGTTACGCAGAGCTATAACTGCAACATGCCGTGACGAGCGGACGCGACCGAGTTGCAACGATCACGCTGTTGTTCGTAGGGTAGCAGCGACACAGCGAAGCCGGATCGTTGATGCACCATTCAACCGACGATAAATCGATGCGACACGGATTGCCGATGGCGCAGCCGCGGCCGGTCAGACCGGTCGACGCTGCTGCTCCCGGCGCTAAGCGCCCCGACGCGGTTCCGCCCGGGCTGGTTAGCCGGGTCGTGTATTTTTCCTATGCCGCTATCGGGCTGGCGTTCGCGATCTACAACGCGAACCTCGTCGTGCACCAAATGGCTTTGCCCAAGGAAGATCCGGGCTTTGCGGCGGCAGCGCTGTTCTTCTGCATGGGGATGATCCCGACCGTCATCGCGCTGTATGTCACCGCCGGCATCAAAGACGCGCTGACCAAAAAGCTCGGGATCAAGACGATCTTCGTCATGGGTGGTATCCTCGTCGTCTTCAGCCTGTTGTTGTGGGCGGTGCTGATCGCATCACAAGCCGACACGCGCGCGACGCTGATCGGCTTCTTTCTGCCAATGGTGGTCCGGGTGACGTTTCAGGATCCCAGCGAGACGATTAGCGAAGCCAACCAGCGCGTTGTCGGCTATTTCTCGGGAATGTTTCTGGCGCTTGGCGTCGGCTGGCTGCTAACCAGGTTCACGCTCTTCAACGCCGACGAGCGGGGCGAGAACTTCGCCTTCAGCATGGTGGTGCTGGTCTCGCAGCTGCTGCAGATCTGGCACGCGACGCTGCAGATCGTCGCTATCTTCCGGTGGCAGCGGCTAGCCTCGCCCCCGACAGAAGCGCCGCTTTCCATCCCGCCATCGCAGGAGAGAGCTGGATGAGAACGAAGAACCTATCAGCCTAACCG
>CAXTTR010000183.1:0-6378 GCA_964247215.1 uncultured Sphingomonadaceae bacterium | reverse complement strand
GATGAGCACCGTTGCGATCGCGCAGATGGATCTCGTACTGGCTGGCGGGTGAAGCGTTGAAGAAGAATTTACTGCTTGTTCCGCCCGGCCCGATATCGTCGGCACCGCTGGTATCATAATAGGCAAAGCTGTCGTCACCAAGGCAGTCGTTGGCAGAGCAGGTAAAACTGCTCCACCCAAATTGCGTCGTGAACGACGTTGCGCCGTGACCTGCCGCCGGGTTGGTCACGAAGAACGCATCGGCGTACAGCAAGGTGTTGTTGACGAGCGTGTAGTAGCCGTTGTTCTCGATGATGTAAGCCGTGCCGGACGATACGATCGCGGACGCCGGGGTGGCAGCGCTCATCGTGACGACGACGGCCGCACTGCCAGCGAGCAACGTGCGAGCAAGCTTTCCTAAGTTCATGATCAGCCCCCTGTTCAAGATAATGCAGCTTGAAATTATTTTCGTTACTGACACGTAAACACCCGCCCGGCAAGCGCGTTGGTGCGCCGGCGCTATTATGAAAGGAGTATGGCAGCGACCCGCTGAACCACTCCCGTGTCAGCGCGTTGCGCTCTGATCAAGGAGTGCGCACGCATGGACGACGAGCGGATCTGGGCTTTCGAGGATAGCTTGTGGCGCGCCACGCCCGAGCATTACCGCGAGTCGATCGACGACGCCTGCCTGATGGTCGTGCCGTCGCCGCCGTTCGTGCTGTCGGGTGCGGAAGCCGTGGCAGCGGTGTCGAACACGCCGCGCTGGGCGGAGGCGGCGTTCAGCGAGCAGCGGGTGTCGCGCGTCCAGGAAGGACTGATCGTCATCGCCTACCGGATGTGGGCGACCAAGCCCGATGCGGGTCCGTACGACGCACACTGCACGTCAGTTTACCATAAGAACGTCGACGGCAAGTGGACCGTCATCCAGCATCAGCAGACACCGGTGCTGAAGGCGGCGGGCTGAGCCGGGCGGTACAAAATGCCGCGCTTGGTACGAAACCGCCGGTTCTACGCTATGTCATTTAGACAACGCTAGCCAGTCGGCTGATCGAGAGGTCGAGGTCGCATTGAATACCGAGTCAAGTCTTTCCCGCCATATCACCGGTGACAGGCCTGCCGCATCGGCTCCCGAAGGCCTGCCCGACCGGCGTGAGCTGGCGTTTATCGCGGTCGAGCGGACGCGGATGCCGATGATCGTCGCCGACGCGCGGCAGCCGGACTGCCCGATCATCCTTGCCAACCACGCGTTTCTGAAGGACACCGGGTTTCCGCCCGAGGAGGTCATCGGGCATAACTGCCGCTTCCTGCAGGGGCCGGGGACCGATCCCGCGGCGATCGCGCAGGTCCGCGAGGCGGTTGCGGCCGAGCGCCCGATTACCATCGAGCTGCTCAACTACCGCAAGGACGGCACGCCGTTCATGAACCAGCTGCATATCAGCCCGATCTTCGACGACGACGGCAAGCTGAGCTATTTCTTCGCATCGCAGCTCGACGTCACCGAGCAGCGCCGTGTCCAGGACCTCGAGCGGCAGGAGCGCCTGCTGCTGCGGGAGATCGAGCATCGCGCCAAGAACGCGCTGGCGCTGGTGCAGGGTATTGTCCGGATGAGCCGCGCCGCCAGTGTCGAGGACTTTTCCGACCGCGTTCAGGGCCGCGTCGATGCGCTGGCAAAGGCACATGGCGTGCTGTCCGAAGTACGCTGGCAGGAGGTGCCGCTCGACCGGCTGATCCGCGCCGAGGTCGAGCCGTTCGGAACACTGCGCGTCCGCTTTGCCGGGCCGCCGGTAAACGTCGCCGCCGATCAGGTCCAGCCGCTGGCGCTGGTGCTGCACGAGGTTGTCGCCAACGCCGCGCTGCACGGCGCGCTGTCGAACGCCACCGGTACGATGGCGATCGAGTGGCGCACAGAACCGGGCACGACGCTGATCGAACTGCACGAAACCGGCGGCCCGGCTCCGGCGAGCCAGCGCCCGCGCGGCTTCGGGACGCAGATGATCGAAACGATCATGCAACGCCAGCTGCGCGGCGAGGTCGAGTTCGACTGGCACCCGGCCGGGCTGCGCAGCCGGTTGTCGGTGCCCGCACGGGAGAAGAAAGCGGCGGCCTAGGACGGCGCGATAAGCGCCTCCGCTCACACCCGCTCAACCCGCCTTCAATCCCGCAGCAGCTCGTTGATCGCGGTCTTTGCCCGGGTCTGTGCATCGACCGTCTTGACGATCACGGCGCACGCCAGGCTCGGCCCCGGCGCACCGTCCGGCGACGGCTTGCCGGGCAGGCTGCCGGGCACCACCACCGAATACGCCGGCACCCGCCCTATATGGACTTCGCCCGTGGCGCGGTCGACGATCTTGCTCGTCGACGACAGGAACACGCCCATCGACAGCACCGCGCCGCGCTCGACATGCACGCCCTCGACGACCTCCGAGCGCGCGCCGATGAAGCAGTCGTCCTCGATGATCACCGGCGCGGCCTGCAGCGGTTCGAGCACGCCGCCGATGCCGACGCCGCCCGACAGATGGACGTTGGCGCCGATCTGGGCGCAGCTGCCGACGGTCACCCAGGTATCGACCATGGTGTTCGCGCCGACATACGCACCGATGTTGACGAAGCTCGGCATCAGCACGACGCCCTGCGCGATGAACGCGCCGCGGCGGACGATGCTGCCGGGCACGGCGCGGAAGCCGGCGGCGGCAAAGTCTAGCCTATCGAACTTCGACGGCACCTTGTCCCACCAGTGCGTGCCGCCGGGGCCGCCAGGGATCGCGGCGTTCGGGTAGAGCCGGAACGACAGCAGCACCGCCTGCTTGAGCCATTGGTTGACGCGCCAGCCGCCGCTTTCGCTATCGGGTTCGGCGACGCGCAAGGTGCCGGCATCGAGCCCCGCCAGTGCGGTCTCGACGGCGTCGCGCAGTTCGCCGCCGGTTTCGGGCGACACGGTATCCCGTGCTTCCCAGCCGGATTCGATGACGCCTTGCAGGTCGTTCAAATGCTGTGCTCCGATGCTATCGGCGGCGCGGCGTCGGGTGCTGCCGCAAGCTCGGCGACGACGCCCGCCAGCCACTCGCCGACGTCGCCGATGCGGTAGTCGATGTAGTCGGGCGCGGTTGTCGCCGGGCCCTGCTCGGAGCCGTTGTCGACCCACACCGTCGTCATGCCGATCGCCTTTGCCGGAACCAGATTGCGCGCCATATCCTCGACGAACAGCGCGCGGGCCGGGTCAATCCCGTACGTTTGACACAGCGCGTCATAGGCGCGGGCGTCGGGCTTGGGCCTGTAGCCGGTGGCGTGGATGTCGTGAATGACCTCGAACGCGCTGCCCAGCCCAAGCCGGTCGAGCACACGGGTGGCATACGGCGTGTCGGCGTTGGTGAAAATCAGCTTGCGTCCTGGCAGCGCGCCGACGGCAGCGACCAAGGCGGGGGCGGGCTCGACGATGCCGACGTCGATGTCATGAACATAGTCCAGAAACACGTGCGGATCGACGGCATGCTCGTCCATCAAGCCCTTCAACGACATGCCGTGGCTGTGGAACCAGGCTTTCTGGACGCGGTGGGCCTCGGCCGCGTCGACCTGCAGCAGCTGCTGGATGAACAGCCCCATCCGCACGTCGATCTGCGCGAACAAATTGGTCCGCGCCGGATAGAGCGTGTTGTCGAGGTCGAAGATCCAGGCGTCGATGTGGGCGAGCGGGTGCATGGGCAGGCTATAGCCACAGCGCGGCGGCAGCGGCAATCCGCGCGGCACGCCTAAACGCTGCACAGGCTGTGACCGGCTTATGCACCGAACCGCCCACCGACTTCTGGACGCCGGCGATTGCCGCCCGCCCGGCTTTGCGCGACAAGCCCGCATGGCCGCTCCCATCCCCTTGCGCATCGTCCCGCCCGCGACCGACTCGACCGTGCTGCCGCACAATATCGAGGCGGAGGCGGCGCTGCTCGGCGCGATGATGATCGACAACCGGCTCGTCGAGGATCTCCACACTCAGCTCGGCAGCCAGCATTTCTTCGAGCCGCTGCACGGGCGCATCTACGACGCGATCTGGATGCTGGTCGAACGCCGCATGGTGGCGACGCCGGTGACGTTGAAGCCGCTGTTCGACGCCGACCCCGAGCTGCAGGCGATCGGCGGCAGCGCCTATCTCGCCAGCCTGACCGAGCAGTCGGCGGCGCTGATCGCGGCAAAGGATTTCGCGCAGCAGGTCTATGACCTCGCGCTGCTGCGCGAGATGATCCGCGTCGGGCGCGACATGGCGAACGTCGCGTTCGACACCGCGAGCGGCCTGCCGCCGCTGCAGCAGATCGAGGATGCCGAAGCGGCGCTGTACGCCATCGCCGAGAAGGGCGAGGTGTCGGGCGCGACGCGGACGTTCGCGCAGGCCGCCAAGCTCGCTGTCGACATGGCGGACCGCGCCTACAAGTCGGGCGGGCACCTGTCGGGCTATACCACCGGGCTGACTGAAATGGACAAGAAGATCGGCGGGCTGCACAAGTCCGACCTGATCATCATCGCCGGGCGCCCGGCGATGGGCAAGACCGCGCTCGCCACCAACATCGCGTTTGCCTGCGCGCAGCGGCTGCTGCGCGACCGCGCCGACGGTGTCGACCCCGACAGGAGCAGCGGCGCGCCCGTCGCCTTTTTCAGCCTCGAGATGTCGGCGGACCAGCTGGCGACGCGCGTGCTCGCCGAGCAGTCGGGGATCAACTCCGAATCGCTCCGCATGGGGCGGATCACGAGCCAGGAGTTCATGAGCCTGGCGCGCGCCTCGGGGCAGCTGAGCGACCTGCCGCTGCTGATCGACGACACCCCGGCGCTGTCGATCGCGGCGCTGCGGACCCGCGCGCGCCGGCTCAAGCGCAAGCACGATGTCGGGCTGATCGTCGTCGACTATCTCCAGCTGCTGCAGGGCACCGCGAAAAACGGTGCCGAGAATCGCGTCCAGGAAATCAGCGAGATCACCCGCGGCCTGAAGACGCTGGCGAAAGACCTCGGCGTGCCGGTGCTCGCATTGTCGCAGCTCAGCCGCGCGGTTGAAAACCGCGAGGACAAGCGCCCGGTGCTCAGCGACCTGCGCGAGTCGGGCACCATCGAGCAGGATGCCGACATCGTGCTGTTCGTGTACCGCGAGGAATATTACCACTCCTTGAAGCAGCCCGATCAGGAGGATGTCGAGAAGTTCGCCAAGTGGCAGGAGCGCGCCCAGCGCCTGCACGGGCTGGCGGAGGTCATCGTCGCCAAGCAGCGCCACGGCTCGACCGGCACGATCCCGCTGACCTTCCACAAGATGACGACGAAGTTCAGCGACCGGGCGGAGGGAGAGTATCTGCCCGAGCGGCATTGAGCGCGGCGGCGGCGCGCGCTCACATGATGGCTGAGGTCGCCATCACTTAAAATCTGAACTCTGTCTTGCTTGAGTTGAACCACCGCCGCTCATCCCGAGCGAAGTCGAGGGACGCACGATCTGACGTCCTGCGTCCCTCGACTTCGCTCGGGATGAGCGGCGTCAGTATTTCAATCTGATTGAAATAGCCTAGCGCGCCGCCCTTCGCGCGTCCGCCGCGGCTGCATCGGCGCGCGCTTCGTCGGCGCGATTAAGCACCTCATACGCCGCCTGCACCGCCTGGAAGCGCGTCGCGGCGGCGGCATCGCCGGGGTGGAGGTCGGGGTGATACGCCTTGGCGAGGCGGCGGTAGGCGGCCTTGACCGCGGCGGCGTCGGCATCGTCGTCGAGTTCGAGCGCGGTCAGCGCGTCGCGCTCGCCGCGGCTGCGGCGGCCGTCACCGGGGCCGCCCCATGCCCAGTGCTGCGCGCGGCTGTACTGCTTTTCGCCGTCGGCACCGGCCTCGCGCGCCTTGGCCTCCTCTGCGGTGAGTCCTTCGAAATAATTCCAGCCGCGGTTGTACTCGGCCGCGTGAGCCGGGCAGAAATACCAGCGCTCGGGGCGATTCGGAGCTTTCGGGGCGGGGCAGGTGCCGGGCTCGCTGCAGCCGTCGCGGTCGCAGGTCCGCACCGATACCGCGGCGCTGCCGCTGCCATAGTCGCGCCAGCGCGGGAAACCCCAGTCGAGATTGCGCGAGGAACGGGTCATGCGGCTTGGTTCATCTGGCGGCCCGGCAACGAATGCGGGAATGCTACCCGCCCGCGGCGTAAACCGCCAGCGGGCGAGTGACGCATGACCCGCGATCCGAAGCCGATCTCCGCCACGACTAGCGCCGGAACTTGCCGACCATGCACATGATGTCGTCCATGACGTTGCCGTCGTGGTTCGCATCGAGCATGCCAAGCAGCCCGGCCGCGCCGCCGGCGCCCGCCGCGCCGGGTGCCGCACCCGCCGCCGCATCCGCACCGCCGCCGGTGAAGCGGCTGAGCAGGCCGCCAAGCATGCCGCCCATGCCGCCGCCC
>CAXTTR010000182.1:2863-6459 GCA_964247215.1 uncultured Sphingomonadaceae bacterium | reverse complement strand
GTTCGGGCAGAGCGTCCGCATCAAGGGCACCAGCTTCACCGTCATCGGCGTTCTGGCCAAACGCGGGCAGGGTTTTGGCGGTATCGACCGCGATGACGTCATCATCGTGCCGCTGACCACCGCGCTGCGTCAGTTGCAGGGTAATTTCTTCCGCCGCTCGATCCGCACGGTGTCGGTGTCGGTCGACAGCGCCGATGCGCTCGACGACGTCAGCAAACGCATCGGCGAGCTGCTGCGGCGGTCGCACAAGCTGACCGCCGATGCCGCCGACGACTTCACCGTCACCAACCTGACCGCGGTGACCGACACGCTGTCGTCGACGACCGCGGCGATCTCGCTGCTGCTCGCGGCGATCGGCTCGATCAGCCTGGTGGTTGGCGGCATCGGCATCATGAACATCATGCTGGTGTCGGTGACCGAGCGGACGCGCGAGATCGGTATCCGCATGGCGATCGGCGCGAGCCGGGCAGCGGTACGCCTGCAGTTCCTGCTCGAAGCGCTGATGCTGTCGCTGCTCGGTTGCGGCGTCGGCGTCGGACTCGGCACCGGGCTCGCGGCGCTGGCAGGCAAGGCGATCGGCTTCGACACCGCGGTAACGGCGTTCGCGGTGGTCATCGCCTTCGCGGTGTCCGCATCGATCGGGGTGATCTTCGGTTTCTATCCGGCTAATCGCGCGGCGAAGCTCAGCCCGATCGAGGCGCTGCGGTCGTGAACGGTCGCTCGGCTGCCGCTGAGAGTCGACGATATCGGGAGCACGACAAGACCAGATAGAACGTCGTTTCGTCGGAAGTAGTAAGGGGTAATTCGTCGCGCTAGCTTGACATACCATCCAAATAGGTTATGCAGCACTCGCGGTTGTTGGTCGGTTCAGTAAGCGTAAGCCGTTACGATTAGCGTCGGCAGCAATGCGTTCGATCAAATCTGGTCGTGATTCCCACGCAGGTGGGGGTGACGGGCGTGACGGTTCAACTTGGACGAGTTTGGGTCTAAGTTGTAGGAAATAACGCGTAAAGTTTTGTCTCAAGCTTTTGATAATACAGCAGAACTTCTATTCTACCGACTAAACTTCGATTCGCCTTCGCAGTCCGGCACATGGGCAAGCAGCCGTGCGACCAGCCGCTACACCAGCTAAGCCCGGCTCGCCGCATACGCCGCCAGCGCCCGCCCGCGCGCCATCGAATGATCGACGATCGGTCCCGGATACCCCTGCACGCCGCCGTGCAGCCACGGCGCGTGGATGGCGCTTGCCGGTACATCGGCCAGCTCGGGAACCCAGCGGCGGATATAGCTGCCGGCGGGATCGAACTTCTCGCTCTGCGTCACCGGGGCCATGATGCGGTAGAATGGCTGTGAGTCGACGCCCGAGCCCATGCTCCACTGCCAGCCGAGCGTGTTCGAGCCGAGGTCGGCGTCGACGAGCGTGTCCCAGAACCAGCGCGAACCCTCGCGCCAGTCGATCGCCAGGTGCTTGATCAGGAACGACGCGGTCAGCATCCGCACGCGGTTGTGCATCCAGCCGGTCGCCCATAGCTGGCGCATCCCGGCATCGATGATCGGATAGCCGGTATGTCCGTGCCGCCACGCCTCGAGCGCCTCGGCACCGTCGAGCGTCGTCACGTCGGTGAATGCGAACTTGTCGAACTCGGTGCGCTGATGCGTTGTCGCCGATTGAGGGAAGCTGTCGATCAGCGTCTGCGCGAAGTCACGCCAGCCGAGCTCACGCAGGAACGGCTCGGCGGCATCACCGGCGGCGGCGCTGATCGCCGCCCACACCGCCCGCGGCGAGATCTCGCCGAAGTGCAGGAACGGCGATAGCCGCGAGGTCAGCGCCTCGCCGGGGATGTTGCGCCCGGTCGCATAATCATGCGCGACATGCGCGAAGGTTTGGAGCTGCGCCTGTGCCCCCGCCTCGCCGGGCTTCCAGACATTGAACCCGCCCGACCAGTCGGGCTTGGTCGGCAGCAGGTGCCACCCGGCGAGACTGTCGCTGGCGAGGTCGTGAACAGCGGCGGTAATCTCCGGCGCAGCGAGCGGTGCGGCAGGCGGCAGTTGCGCCTGCGCGGCCTTCCAGAACGGCGTGAAGATCTTGAACCGCGCGCCACTGCCGTTGACCACCGCGCCCGGCCGCAGCAGCAGATTGCCGTCGTGCAGCTGCAGGTCGAGGCGCTCGGTGACGGCGGCCTCCTGCGCTTTGGCGAATGGCTCATAGTGGTGCAGCGCGTGAACCGAGCGCGTGCTCAGCGCCGCGGCGATCTCGGTCAACACGACCTCCGGGCGACCCCGGCGCAGGATGAGCGCCACACCCTGCCGTTGCAGGTCGCTCGCCAGCGACGTCAGGCTGTGATGCAGCCACCAGCGTTGCGCGCCGCCGGTGCGCCACTCGCCCGGGGTTTCGTCGTCAAGCACATAGACGGCAACGACCGGACCCGCATTGGCAGCGGAGCGTACGGCGGCTTGGTCGGCCAGACGCAGGTCCTGCCGGAACCAGATGATTTGCGCGTCGGCCATGCCAGTCCTTCGGGTTGCGGCACCGGTGCCGCCGTACTAACCCGGCGGCGCGCGGCTCGTCGCGTCAACAGATGCGAAGGCGAAAAGATGCTGCACTTGGGTGGCAGAAGATGCGGCTAAACGCAGCGCGATGCAGCTAGGAGCGGCTCGATGCGGCTAGCGTATGTCGATGGCCGGATCGTGCCGCTTGCCGGGGCGAGCGTGCCGGTCGAGGACCGTGGGCTGCAGTTCGCCGACAGCATCTACGAGGTCTGCGCCGTTCTCAACGGTCGCCTGCTCGATTGGCCGCTGCATCTCGAGCGTCTGATGCGCAATCTGGCGTCGCTGGAGATCACCGCACCGATGACGCCGGCCGCGCTGACGCTCGTCGCGCGCCGCCTGCTCACCGCCAACCGCGCCACCGAGGCGCTGCTGTACATTCAGATCACGCGCGGCGTGGCGAAGCGCGATCACGCCTTTGCCACTGGGATGCGGCCGACGCTCGTCATGACCGCGCGCCCGTTCGACTTCGCGCAGCGGGTGGTGCAGCAGGCGGCTGGTGCGGCGGTCATCAGTATGCCCGATCAGCGCTGGAATCGCTGCGATATCAAGACCACCGGCTTACTGGCCAATGTGCTCGCCAAGCAGGCGGCGCGCGCGGCCGGGGCGTTCGAGGCGCTGCTCGTCGGCGATGACGGCATCGTCGCCGAGGGCAGCTCGACGAATGCCTGGGCGGTACTGGGCGGCACGCTGGTGACACCGCCGTTATCCAACCGCGTGCTGCCGGGGGTGATGCGCGGTACGCTGCTGCGGCTGGCAAGCGCCGACGGCCTGAGCGTCGACGAGCGGCGCTTCAGTCTTGACGAGGCATTCGCCGCTGACGAACTGATGCTCAGCTCGACAACGGTTCCGGTGCTGCCGATCGTGAAGCTCGATGGACGTGCCCTCGGCAGCGGCAAACCCGGCGCGGTCGCGGCGCGACTGGCGCTGCTGATGTGGAACGAGATCGCGCGCCAGACTGGCTACCGCCCGCCAGCCTCGCTTCTCTAGTTCACTCCTGCAGCCGCCCTAATCTGCCCATGTTGCGCTGCAATGCGCGCCTCGAAACG
>CAXTTR010000182.1:1972-2853 GCA_964247215.1 uncultured Sphingomonadaceae bacterium | reverse complement strand
GTCGCGGAGAGCGCGGGCATCGGCAACGAAGGCGCGGCGATCGGCAAGCGACAGCTGCTCGAACCCCGCCAGCATCGCCGCTTGTCGCTTGGCCTGCTGCGCCTGTTGCAGCGCTACCGCGGCGCGCTCGTCGTCCATGGCGCGCTTGAGCGCTACCGTGTCGAGCCGCTCGGCGTCGAGCACCGCGAGCATCCGGTCGCGCGCCGCCGCGACCTCGGCCTTGCCGATGCGCATATCGACGTCGTGCATCGCCGCCAGCATGATCGTCCGCCCGGCCCCGCTCATGCCGGCGAACATCCCGCCGTGCCCCTCGGGACCGTGCCCGCCATGCCCGTTCATGCCATTCCATACCGGAGCAGTCGCCCCGCCTCCCGCGCCACTGGCCGGAGCCGACTGCGCCAGCCCCGGCGCGCCTGCGGTGAGCAGGATCGTGCTGATGAAGGTTAGGCTTAGGCGAGTCATATCGATCCATCCTCATCGGGGGTCGGCGTGAAAACCATCGCAAATGCCGCCGCATCCGCTGCCGGGTTATGCGCCAACTGCGGATGAGCCGGCTGATTGCCGGACCGGTGCGTCACTGGATTGGTCAGCATCACGCCAGCCGCGATTGCAGCCGCCATGCCGGTTCCGAGCGCCCAGCGCCACGCCGGACGGCGCACAGGTACTCTCATCGGAGACGCTGCCAGCACACGCGCCGCCGCCGCCGCTGCTTGTCCCGGTACAACTGGAACATCGTCCATTCGCTGCGACCACATCGACATTTCAGCATCGAGCGCCGACGCCGCGCGACGCGCCTGCGTCAGCGACAGGTTTGCCTCAACCAGCTGCAGCGCCGCCGCGCGCTCGCCAGCCACCGCACGCAGGGCGGCGATCTGCTCGCC
>CAXTTR010000182.1:0-1962 GCA_964247215.1 uncultured Sphingomonadaceae bacterium | reverse complement strand
GGCCAGCGCAACGCGTCACCACCGTAAGCCGCGATGATCCCAGCGGCGCGCTCAACGTTCATCGGTCTCAGATCTCCGTGCGGTCGCTGGCGAGCAGCTGACTTAATTCCATACGCGCCCGTGCCAATAATCCCTCGACCGCCTTGGGCGTCGTCTCGAGCGCTGCTGCAACTTCGACCATGCTTGCCCCGTCGCCGTGGAACAGCAGAATGGCAGCGCGCTGGCGCGGGTTCAAGCGCGCCATCGCGGCATCGATACGCCGCGACCGCGCTGCCGCCGATGCTGCCTCAAACGGCGTCGGGCCGGTTGAAGCGATCTCGGCAGCGGCTTCGAGCGGCTGGACGACACGGAAAGTGCGGCGGCGGTCGAGGCACAGGTTGATCAGGATGCGGCGGAACCAGCCCTCGACCGACCCGCGCGCGGGTTCGTAGCGATACGCCTCGGTCCACAATTTGGTCAGCGCCGCCTGCACCGCGTCCTCGGCGTCGGTCCGCGACCCGAGCACCTGGGTTGCCGCGCGCAAGGCAGTGCCGTGCAGCCGCTCGACAAGTGCGGTGAACGCCGCGGCATTGCCCTCAGCGACCTGCGCCATCAGCGCCGGGGAGTCGGTGTCAGGGTCCACCGTCGCGGCTAGCATGTCGAAACGGGTACGCGCGGCGCGAGCACGATCCCTTGCCGACGGGTTATGCCCGCGGCGCGACTTCCCAGCTCTGGCCTTTGCGGAGCAGCGCGTTGAGGTCGGTCGACTTGCCGTGCGTCACCGCCGCGTGCTGCTCGCCGACCGATACCTCGAACGACGGCGCGGGATTGTTGTAGATCACGCCGAGCGCTACCGGGAACAACCCGAACGGCATGTCGACGAGCAGCTGCGCCTGAAGCTTGCTGGTCTCGTCGTGGACCAGCACGCCTGAGACATCGCCATCAGCAATGTCGATCACCGTGAGCGCCATCGCCTCGCGGTCGAACGCGATACCTTTCGTCCCTGCCGCGAACAGCATCGGCTGGCCGTGGACCAGGTTGATCTGATTCGCCGGCGCGACCTTCTTGGCCGTGAAATCGGCGAACACATCGTCGTTGTAGACGATGCAGTTCTGGAAGATCTCGACGAAGCTCGCGCCCTTGTGCGCGTGCGCCGCCTTCAGGATTTCAGGCATCGCCTTCTGCGCCGTGTCGATCGTCCGGGCGACAAACCGCGCGCCAGCGCCGAGCGCGAACGAGCATGGACTGACGGGCCGCTCGACGGAGCCGAACGGCGTCGTCGGCGACCGCGTCCCGACGCGCGAGGTCGGCGAATACTGCCCCTTGGTCAGCCCATAGATCTCGTTGTTGAACAGCAGCACCTGCACGTCGAGGTTGCGTCGCAGCAGGTGGAGCATGTGGTTGCCGCCGATGGACAATCCGTCGCCGTCGCCGGTGATGATCCACACGTCGAGTTCGGGGTTTGCAAGCTTGACCCCGGTCGCCACCGCCGGCGCGCGGCCGTGGATGGTGTGGAAGCCGTAGGTCTCCATGTAATACGGGAACCGCGACGAGCAGCCGATGCCGCTGACGAACACGGTGTTCTCCCGCGCCGTGCCAATCTCGGGCATGGTCCGCTGCACCGCCTTCAGGATCGCATAGTCGCCGCAGCCCGGGCACCAGCGCACTTCCTGGTCGGTCGCCCAATCCTCGGGGCGGGTAGCGATGGGAGTCATGTCGTTCATTAGTCGAGCTTTCAGGCGGATTGCTTGAGACGGTCGAGTTCGCGACGGGTTGCGTCCATGATGAACTGACGGCGATTTTCAGTGACGGAGTCCACTTCGCGGATGAGTGCGGTATCAACCTCAATTGGCACTGCTGCTGGATAACGTTGCACGTCGACTGCAATCGGCACCACTGCAACCCACTGTTCATCAATCGGGTCTTCGGGATCGTAGAAATCTGCTACTACCGCTTCAAGCGTCCACGTCCGCGGCTCCGGAA
>CAXTTR010000181.1:0-6498 GCA_964247215.1 uncultured Sphingomonadaceae bacterium | reverse complement strand
TGCCCGGACTGTTCGTCGCCGCTGGCGGCTCGGCCTTCACGCTCGGCCCTACCTTCGCCCGGCTGGTGGCGAAGGTGATGCTTGAAGAGGACCGCTCGAGTGCCAAAGAGGTGTTGGCCGTCATCTCTCCGGCGCGGCTGGAACACCTCAACGGTTTCATGGGATGAGCATCCGCATCGGAACAAGCGCGACGCCCAGGCGCAGAATTCGGCTGCAGATCGACGGTCACATCGTTGAGGCCTGTGCGGGCGAGACAATCGCGGCGGCGATGCTCGCGGCGGGTATCATCGCTTTCCGGTGGAACGGTGCGGGGGAACCGCACGGCCTGTTTTGCAACACGGGCACGTGCAGCGCGTGTTACGTCACGGTCCAGCCGGCGGGATCGGCCACGCCGCGTCGGCTGCGGGCCTGCCTCGTTACCGCGGAGGACGCGATGGTGGTAGCGACCGGGCTCGTGGCACGTGGCTGACAAGGCCGACTTCGATGTGATCATCGTAGGCGGCGGACCGGCCGGAATGGCGGCTGCGCTGACTCTGGCACCGTACGGTATGGCGGTGGCGATTGTCGACGAGCAGCAGCGCCCGGGCGGACAAATCGCTCGGCAACCCGCGCCGGGCGTCGACGTCGCCGACTGGCTTCCAGGCCGCAGCTACCGCGACGTTAAGGCCGAGCTGGCCGCCTTCGAGGCGAGCCGACCCGGCCAGTGGCTCGGCGGCCGATCGGTAATCGGGCTGGCGCGCGACGGCGATGTGTTTGTCGTGCAGGCGGCCGGACCGTGGGACCTGCTGCGTCTCACTGGTCGCCGCGTGCTCGTGGCTACGGGGTGCTATGATCTGCCGGTGCCGCTGCCGGGCTGGACGCTGCCGGGGGTCATGGCGGCCGGCGGGGTGCAGGCCTTTGTGAAGTCCCAGCAACTCGTGCCCGGCCACCGCTTCGTATTCGCTGGCACGCATCCGCTGATGCTGGTGGTGGCGGCGCAGATCGCGGCGGCCGGCGGCGAGATTGCCATGGTCGCGTTCGACCAACCTTTATGGCGGGCGGTGCGCATTCTGCTGGCACGCATCGCCGTCGCCTCGCGCAATGTAGCGCCGCTGGCGGCGGCGGCGAACGCGGTGCGCACGCTGCGCCGCCACCGCGTGCCGATCCGTTACGGGCTGCCGCTCGCCGCGATCACCGGCGAGGGCCGCGTCAGCGCGGCGACATTTGGTACGGGCGGGGCGCGGCTGGACCTGGCGTGCGACCGCGTCGCATTGTGCTACGGCTTTGTTCCGCAATCGGATCTGACGCGACTGGCGGGTGCGGCATGCGACTGGGCGGAGCCGGCCGGGGGCTGGCGGACACGCCACGACGAGTGGCTGCGGACCGACGTTCCAGGTCTCGTGATCGCTGGCGAGACGAGCGGCGTCGCTGGCGCAGCGGCCGCCCTCGAAGAGGGGCGTCTCGCGGCGATCGGCATTCTGCAGGAGGCAGGCCTGCTCGACGATACCGCCGCCGGCCGGGCGGCGGCACCGGTGCGGCGGCGGCAGGCGCGGCAGCGCGAGTTTGCCGAGTTGCTGGCCGCTATTGCCGATCCGCGTCCGGCGCTGGCGCGCGAGGTGCCGGGGGAGACGGTGCTGTGCCGGTGCGAGGACGTTACGTATGCGACAGTCACCGCCGCTCTGACGGAAACCGATGCGCCCAACGCGGTTAAGCTCGCGACGCGCTGCGGCTTCGGGCTGTGCCAAGGCCGGTCCTGCGAGGCGGCACTCCTGCGCGCGATCGCTCGCCGTCGCGGCGAGCCGACCGGCACGCTCGGCGGCTTCACCGTGCGCTTTCCCGTGCGCCCCGTCCGGATTGGCGATCTTGCGACGAGCAGCAGTATTGCGGCCACCGTAACGAAATCGCACGCATGTGAGGACTGAGCCGTGCCGCCCCATCGAACACATTTTCTGGCCGATTCCGCCCTGGAGCACCGCAATGACCGACCTTGAAAGTACCCCGCACGTGGACCGCCCTCGCCTGCTCGGTGCAGACCACGTCTCGTTTACGGTAGGAGACCTCGATGCGGCCGTCGCGTTCTACGCCGACGCCTTCGGGGCAGAGGAGCTGTTCCGGATGGGCCCAATCGACGCCGCCGACCTGCCGACGATGTCCGACGGGCGGGACTGGATGGCGGCGCACGTCGGCATCGCGGGCGCGCGGCTGACGCTTGCGATGCTCAAGCTCACTGACGCGCTTAATCTCCAGCTTGTCCAGTATGACGCCCCCGCCGGGCGCGGCACCGTGCCGCCCCGCGTCTGCGATATCGGCGGCCACCATCTCGGCCTGCGCGTTGATGACGTCGACCAAGCCGCGCGCTACCTAGCGACGAAGAAATGCACGGTCATGAATATCATCGCGCTTTCTGAAGGCCCGCTCGCCGGCAAGAAAAACCTTTACGTCCGCGATCCGTTCGGAAATTCATTGGAAATCGTTGACTAGCTTCGGAGGTCTTGATCATGCCGATCAGTCGCATCAACCCGTCGAGCCTCTATGATAGCGTGGGTTACGGCTTCTCGCACGCCACACTGCAGGACGGCGGCAGAACGCTCCACCTCGCTGGGCAGGTCGCATGGAACGCAGCGGGCGAGGTGGTAGGCCCCGGCGATCTCGCCGCACAGACCCGCCAGGTACTCGACAATCTCGCGGCGGTGCTGGCCGAGGTGGGCGCGAGCCCGGCCGATATCGTGCGGCTGCGGACTTACGTGGTCGATCACCGGCCAGACAAGCTTAACATCGTACTGCCGGAGATCGGCACCTTTTACGCTGGTGCGGTACCGGCGCCCAACACCTTCATCGGCGTCGCGGCGCTCGCGCTGCCGGATTTCCTGGTCGAAATCGAGGCGACGGCGGTGCTCGGCTGAGGCGACAGCGGTGGGTCGTTGCGTGAGCTGCAACGAAATCGATCTCGCCCCGGCGTTGATCGCGCGTGACTCTTGCCAGAGCATGCGTCGGAGCGGTTAGGTTCGCGCGGGGTGAAGTGATGCGGATGTTTGTCCTGTGCTTTGCGGCGTTGGGCGCGCTTGCCACCGGTGCCAGTGCGGCTCAAGTGACGCCGCCGGTTGTGTTCGCCCATCCGGTGACGGACGATGTCCTAACGCGGATGTTTGTGTGGTGGAACAAGGCCTTTCGCGAGCCGAAAGGCTTTACCCGCGACAGCTTTGCGCAATACTTTACCGAAGATGCTGTAATGCGCATCAACGGCCATGACAGCGCCCGGGGTCTTGACGACCTCGCAAGTCATTTTCGGATGATTCAGCAGCGAGCGAGCGCGGTAGAGATTAAGCTCCCCTTCCTCGAATCCTTCTCCTCGCCGGACGGGTCGAAGATCTTCACCTACCACCTGATCGATTCGGTCGATGGTGGGAAGGAGGGACACGATACGGTGATGGGCTATACGACGCTGCGCGACGGCAAGATCATGCTGATCAACTTTGTCAGCATCAGCGGCAAGCCCGACACTGTGCTGAAGTGAGCGCTCGTGTCCGTTGGTGGCCGGTCGCCCTCGCGCTTGGTCTCGCGAGCGGCGCGGCGGCTGCGTCCGACCCCGACCCGGACAGGGCGCCGCTGCCCCCGGTTTCGGCCTGGCACGGCAGAAGCGAACGGCTGGTCGCCCGGGCCGGCGACCCCTGGATTACGCCGGCTGAGCAGACTGGGTTTACGACCACACCATCCGACGCCGAGACGCGCGCATATCTCGATCGGCTGGCAGTGGCATCGCCGCTGATCCGGCTCAAGACGTTCGGCCGGACGGCACAGGGCCGCGACATGAACGTCGTGATCGCCAGCAAGGACGGGGCTACGCTCGATCCCGCCAAGCCAGTACTGCTTGTACAGGCTGGCATACACGCGGGCGAGATCGACGGCAAGGATGCCGGGCTGATGCTGCTTCGTGACATCGCGCTGCGCGGCGGCGATACGCTGCTCGACCGGGTCAATTTCCTGTTCGTGCCGATATTCAACATCGACGGGCACGAGCGCACCTCACCCTACAATCGTCCCAACCAGCGGGGCCCGATCTCGCAGGGCTGGCGGACGACCGCGCAAAACATCAATCTCAATCGCGACTACATGAAGGCCGACGCGCCCGAAATGCAGGCGATGCTGCGGCTGATTGCCCGCTACGATCCCGCGCTCTATCTCGACCTCCACGTCTCGGACGGGCTCGACTATCAGTATGACATTACCTACGGGTTCCAGGATGCCCGCTACGCCCATTCGCCGGCCGCGAATGGCTGGCTGGAACAGGTCTACCGCGCCAAGGTGAACGCGGCGCTAAAGGCGGAGGGTCATGTCCCCGGACCCTTGGTGCTGGCGATCGACGATCGTGATCCCGCCAAAGGCCTGATGTTGCCGCAATTCCCCGCAAACTTCTCGCACAGCTATGGCGATCTGCGCCACCTGCCGGCGGTTCTGGTCGAGGACCATTCGCTCAAGCCCTACCGCCAGCGCGTGCTCGGCGAGTATGTGCTGCTCGCGGCGACTCTGCGGGTACTCGCCAGCGACGGCGCTGCGCTGGAACGCGCCATCGCCTCCGACCGGGCCGCGCGCGGCCCGATAACGCTGACGTGGCAGCCGCGCGCTGAGCCGTTACGCAGCGTCGCGTTTTTGCCGATGGCCAGCGATCATTTCCGCTCACCGGTGTCGGGTGGCATCGAGCTGCGCTGGACCGGCCGTCCGGCCTCGGCTGCTTATTATCCGCTGTATGGCTCCAACCCAGGCATGACTGTCACGCTTCCCGCCGCGTACTGGGTAGCCGCGACTGATTCCGAGGTGATTGCCCGACTGCGCCTGCACGGGATCAGACTGGAGACGCTGGGCCAGCCACGGACCGTTGCCGTCGATATGATTCGGGTGAGCGGGGCCACGCTTGCTCTGATGCCGGTCGAAAACCGCGTCCCTGTGAGCGCTGCCGGGTTCGCGCACGAGCCGCATCAGGAAACCTACCCGGCCGGGTCGGTCCGTGTGCCGACCGATCAGCCGCTCGGTCAGCTTGCCGCCGAACTTCTAGAGCCGGCCGCAAAAGATTCGCTGTTCAGCTGGGGCTTCTTTCCCGCCATGCTGGCCCGGACAGAGTATATCGAGGGCTATGTTATGGCCCCGTTCGGCGAGGCGGTTCTTGCGCGTTCGCCGGCGCTGCGCGCCGAGTTCGACACGAGGCTTAAAGCCGACGCGGCCTTCGCCGCCAGCCCCGATGCGCGCCTGCAATGGCTGTACGCGCGCACCCATTACTACGACTCCCGCTATCTGCTTTATCCTGTCGGCCGCGAACTCGCAGAAAGAAGTCAAGGTGCCGATTAGCCTGAAAGCCTGGCCAGTCGAACGCTCCCGGAACCGTCGTCATCCAGTTTACCTTCGCCCTGTTCTTTAATTGTGGGCAAGGGTTGCCAGTTGAGCATGTCGGTAGGCTCGACGTCCACAAGGCCCGCAAACCCGGTGTAAGACGACCATCGGCTCCATTCCGCGGTGAAATTTGTCCACCATCCACATCAGTCATGGGTAGTAGAATCCGCCGAATCCGGCAACGCCGACGAGCAGCGCGGCAGCTAAATCGGCCTGCGCTGCCCTGTCTGACGCAGTGCTGCTTTAAGAGGCCGCGATGTCGAACAGACCGGTTGCGGGTACTTCTTCAACCTCCATCTCGGCGGGTCCGTCGACGATGCTCGGGCAGCAGACGCTCATAAGCCGCGACGGGTAGGGCGATGCCAGCGTGACCGCCTCGGCATAGTCGGCCGTCAGCCAGCGACCGTAATCGTCCTCGTGCAGGATCACCGGCATGGCTTTGGCGTGGAACGAGGCGACGACCGGGTTGGGCTCGGAAGTGGATGAGATGACCTCAAGATTGTCACGCACCACTGGTTGCCGCTGTGCGCCAGATCACACCATGACAACCGGAGCCATCTTATGGTCGGTATGGAAAAGGAGGCACAATGCCGACAAACATTTCAAGCACCTCGTCGTTGCCATCTAGTGCAACGATCACAGGCGCCCTAATCGCCCTCGTGTTCGCGGGTGGCCTAGCTGCAGGTTTTGCCAGCCCCGCCGCCGCGACCGAGTGCCCGGCGGGGAGCCCCGTTCCGTACGGGCTGATTGGCGATACTTGGCGCACGTTCGATCGCTACCGGGCCGGCCCCGTTATCAAGGATAGTATCGGTTGCCCGACTGAGCCGGAGCACGGCGTTCCGGGCCGCAACGGGCGGTTGCAGACGTTCCAAAATGGCCAGATCGCCTGGGTCCCCGATCAGGGCCCGCGCATGACCATCTGGGCAATCCGCAACAAGGCCCATTTCCGCGTCCAGTGGGCGACTAACGACAACTGGAGCTACGACAGGTATCTCATTCGGTGGGACCGTGACGGGCAGAACATCGGGCAACGCGACATCTCCGGCATCGTGAACGGCTGGTGGGACTTCGACTTCGACACCCCGGGGACGTACACGTTCATCGTCGAGGGGCATAGCGGCGGGGGCTACCACCATG